>NZ_JBFHKV010000006.1:0-25435 GCF_041595215.1 Stieleria sp.
AAGTCGCCCTGTCTGCTAACCGCCGACACCGTGCCTGAACAGGCGGCGAATCCGGTCGGGAAGACGACCGCCGACTCGGTCTGTTCGAAACGGGCGATCGTTTCAGCAAGCAACTGATGCCGATCGGTCCAGCCACAAACCAGCCCGCTGGCCTGGGCACCGACCGAATCAACGTGCATCGAGTTGGACGCCACAAACGAGGCCAAACCCAGGTAGTCATTGGAGCCGAAGTTGATCAATCGCCGGCCCGCTTCGTCGACCAAGTGGACACCGTCCAGCCGCCGCGGGTGCAACTGACGCATCCTTCCGCGGCGACGGAGTTCGGCTAACGTTTGATCAAAGTCATCCCACATCACGGCCTACGCTATCGGCGATTCAGTTCGTCTTTCCCTTGGCCACCATGTTACCCCAACTGTCGCGGAGCGGGACGATTCGGTTGAAGACCCGTTGTTTGTCCGTGGAGTCTGGATCGACGACGTAGTATCCCAGCCGTTCGAATTGAAACCGGTCCCCCGCCTCGGCGGTTTTGATTTCCGGTTCGGCAAACGCTTCGGTCACCGACAGCGAGTCCGGATTCAAATGGTCCAAGAACGTTTGTCCTTCGGCGGTTTGGTCGGGGTTCTCGACCGCGAACAGGCGGTCATAGTTGCGGACTTCGATGGGGATCGCGTGATCGGCACTGACCCAATGAATCGTGCCCTTGACCTTGCGTCCGGAGCTGTCTTGGCCTGATTTCGTTTCCGGATCGTAGGTACACAGGACCTCGATCACGTTCCCGTCGTCATCTTTGACGACATCGTGGCAGTCGATGATGTAGCCGCTTCGCAGCCGGACCGAGCCGCCTTTCTTGAGTCGGAAGAACTTGCGCGGTGCCTCTTCACGGAAATCATCCGCACCGATGTAAAGCGTCCCGCTGAACGGAACCGACCTTGTTCCGGCAGCATCGTCCTCGGGGTTGTTGATCGCGTCGACCATTTCGACCTTTCCTTCGGGCCAATTGGTGATCGTCAATTTGATCGGATCGAACACGACCATGCGTCGCGGCGCGACACGATTGAGATGTTCTCGGACGGCGTTCTCCAGACGCACCACATCGATCGTGCTGTTGAATTTCGCCACGCCGATATCGGCCGCAAAATTGCGAATCGATTCGGGCGTGTAGCCACGGCGGCGCAGGCCACTGATCGTCGGCATGCGGGGATCGTCCCAACCGTTGACGTGGTTTTCTTTGACCAGTTGCAACAGCTTGCGTTTGCTCATCACGGTGTACGTCATGTTCAACCGGGCAAATTCAATTTGTCGCGGGTGATGGATGCCCAGTGATTGGCAATACCAGTTGTAAAGCGGTCGATGGTTTTCAAATTCCAACGTGCAGATCGAGAACGTGATCCCTTCGATCGAATCGCTTTGTCCGTGTGCCCAGTCGTACATCGGGTAGATGCACCAGTCGTCGCCGGTGCGATGGTGGTGGGCGCGCATGATGCGATACATCACCGGATCACGCAGATTTAGATTCGGCGACGCCATATCGATTTTCGCCCGCAGCGTCCGGCTTCCGTCGGGGAACTCGCCTGCTTTCATCTTGCGAAACAGTTCCAGGTTTTCTGTGGCGCTGCGGTCACGGTAGGGGCTGTTCTTTCCCGGTTCGGTCAGCGTGCCGCGGTATTCTCGCGTCTGCTCGGCGTTTAAGTCACAGACGTAGGCGAGTCCCTCTTGAATCAGCTTTTCGGCCCATTCATAGAGTTGTCCGAAGTAGTCGCTGGCGTAGTGCAAGGAGTCCCATTGGAAGCCCAGCCAACGGACGTCGTCCATGATCGATTCGACGTATTCGGTTTCTTCCTTGGACGGGTTGGTGTCGTCGAAGCGAAGGTTGCAGGTGCCGCCGTAGGTGTTGGCCAGCCCGAAGTTCAGGCAGATGCTTTTGGCGTGGCCGATGTGCAGGTAGCCGTTCGGTTCGGGAGGGAACCGGGTGACCACGCCGTTCGCCTTGCCGGCGGCCAGATCCGCGTCGATCGCCTGCTCGATAAAGTGTTTGGTCGGGCGTGACGAATCGGCACTGGTCTCGCTGGAGCTGTCGGTCATGGCGTCGGCTTTGCGTTGGATGATAAAGCAGTTCTACGGGAAGACGACGTGCCACGACCGGTTCGGGTTCGTGCGCACGTCCACTGCCAGGATCAAACAACAAATCTGCCGAAAACGCAACGGCAGGATGCGACGGTCTGGACGGGCGGGACGCCCGGTCCGGTTGATCTCCGCAGGGCGTTAAATCGCCTCGGTGATCTCCGGTTCAGGCTTTTTGACCGAGCGGATGAAGTTGATCAAATGCCAGATGTCGTCTTTTTCGTACTCGCCGGGGACGAAGGTGGATGCCGGCATCGGGGTGCCTTCGATGCCTTGCAGAATCCGGCGATACAGGTCTTCGGCGGCTTCTCCGCCGCGAAACACGCCTTCGGAGAAATTACGCGGCAATGCGTTCTTCGGTGGCATCGCTCCCCGGGCCATCAAGGGGATCAGCGACTCGGTGTCTTCGGGTTTCAGCCCGGCCCGAGTCGTCCAGTCTTTGGTCCAGTCGTCGTAGTCTTTGTTCTGGCCGTCGCCGTAGCCTTTTTCGCCGTGACATTTGCTACACGAAGCGACTTTTCCGGTGAAAATTTCTTGCCCCCGTTTGATCGACGCGGCCAGCGCTTCGGCTTGGTCGCCCTTGGAGAGTTCGACGAACTCGGCGTAATTATCGGCCACGGGGATGTCGGCCGGCGGCTCGGGGACTTCGACCACGTCTTCTTCGGCGTCCAGCCAATCAAATGCGATGTCCTCGAGCATCTCGACCGCGATTTCCATCGACTCGTCAAAATTCTCCAATCGCTCGGCGAGCGCCGCCGCAGGAGCGTCCTCGGGTTCTCCGGCCTTTTCCCACGCTTCGATTTGTTTTTCGATTTGCTCGCGACCGCCGGCGGCCAGGGTTTCTCCGAGCTGGCGATCGATGATCCGGTCGCCACCTTCCAGGTCCAATTCAAAGATCGCGTCGTCGATCAGCGTCCGCTCCAGTTCCCCGCGGATCGACAGATAGATCACGTAGTCGACGAGCGCTTGGATGTCCGCTTCGCTCAGCCCAGGGATTTTCTTCATCGCCGTGCCTGCGATCCCATCACGGATCGCGCGGGCGAGGTCTTCGCGGACCGGTTTGGACCCCCGCTTGGTGGATTTGAATTTAAAAATCCCGTGCCGGTAATCTCGCGGATAGGGATCATAAAGGGCCGAACTTTCCCCGCGTCCGTTGCCGGTGACGCCGTGGCAGGTGACACAGTGTTTGCGATACAGCCCGCTGCCTTTGGCGTTCGGTCCGGCTGCTTTCTTGATTCGGTCCAGCGAGATCAAGTCGGCGAACTCGTCGTCCTGCAAAGTCTCGGGCAGGGTCGGTTCGTCCGGGGTGCCGAACATGCCGTCGATGATCCAGTTGGCGTCCTCGAGCGCCTGCTCCATCGGAATGCCTTCTTTGATCTGGTACTTCATCGCATGGACCAGATTCGGCTCGAACTCCGCCGGGTATTCGGTCGGTTGTCGGCTGCATCCGGCGAAGGCGATCGGGAGCAGGAGCAGGGCGGAAAGGATGTAGTTTTTCATGGGATTTCGACGGGGAACGTACGCGGGACAGGCCCGGGCGCTCGCGGCGAACCGTCTGATTCTGCGAGGAAATCAGCCGTTTCACGCGAGTCTACGGGCCAGCGATCCATCCTCGGTGGCTCGACGGAGTGGTGCAGGTTTGATCGGGATCCGGTTGCTCGGTGGTCGACCGGATCCTGTAACCTGCGCCATTTTGGGAACTGAATCAAGCTTCTGCGGCTTTTTTGCACGCGTTTTCGATCCGCTCGGCCACCTTCTCTTTACCGAGAATGGCCAGTGTATCAAACACGCCAAACCCGACGGCGGTTCCCGTCACGGCGACTCGGACGGCGTGAATGATCTGTCCGATCTGGATATCGGCGGTTTCACAGTAGCCTTTGAGCAGGGATTCCGCCTCCGCCGCATCGAACGACTCGGCCGCCAATACCACCTCACGAAAACCCGCCAACAGGTCGCAGGCGTCTGCCGGCTTGGTGATCCGTTTGGCGAAGGCTTTGGGGTCATACTCGATCGCATCGACGAAACAATAGTCGAAGTCGATGATGTCTCCGGCGACCTTCAGCCGATCCCCGGCGGCGGCGGCGACCGCGGCGAGTTTCGGGTCGTCGCTCGATTCAACCAGTCCCGCGGCGATCGCGAACGGAGCCACCGCCTGCAATCGAGCCTCGGCCGAGAGCGAGGCGAAGTGGTCGGCTTGAAACGCCATCAACTTTTGCGGGTCAAACGAGGCCGGTGATTTGGTGACGCGGGCCAACGAGAACAATTCGATCATCTCGTCGACGGAGAATTTTTCGCGTTCACCGTCCAGCGACCAACCCAGCAACAACAGATAATTCAACAACGCGTCGGCGGTGAAACCGATGTCGCGGTAGAAGTCGACGATCACGGGGTTGAAGGTCTCGTCATCGGTTTCCAGGTTGCAGCGTTGGGCGATCCGGTTGCCGTGCTCCAGCAAGTTCGCAAAGTCTTTGTTTTTGAGATACTTCTTCAGCTTGCGTTTACTCAGTTTGGCTGTCCCGCCCGGTTCGGCGACGTACGGCAGGTGGGCGTATTGCGGACGCGGGTAGCCGAGCGATTCGAGGATGAAAATTTGCCGCGGCGTGTTAGGCAGGTGTTCTTCGGCGCGGACGACGTGTGTGATCCCGAAGGCATGGTCGTCGATGACGCTGGCCAGGTGGTACAGCGGGCTGCCATCGGTCCGGGCGATCACATGGTCTTGTTCGGTCTCCCAAGCCACGGTCACCGTCCCGCGGACCAGGTCCTCGATCACGCAGTCGCCTTCACGCGGCATCTTCAAGCGAATGGTTGCTTGGCGACCTTCCGCTTCATAGGCCTTGGCTGCTTCATCGTCCGCCGCCATCCAACGCCGATCGTAGAAAAAGCGTTCGCCGCGTTTTTCGGCGGCGTCGCGCTCGGCCTTCAATTCCTCGGGCAACGCATAGTCGCGATAGGCGTGTCCGCTGGCGAGCAACTGGGCAACGGCGGCTTTGTGAAGATCGATGCGTTGGGATTGATAATAGGGACCGTTGGGGCCGCCCACCTCCGGGCCTTCATCCCAGTCGATGCCGAGCCACTTGAAACCCTCCAGGATCGGCTGCAGGGCTTCGGTCACGTTGCGTCCCGCGTCGGTGTCATCGATCCGCAGGATAAACTGCCCGCCGGATTGTTTGGCCAACAGCCAATTGAAGAGGGCCGTACGGACACCGCCGATGTGCAAGTAACCGGTCGGACTGGGCGCAAAACGGGTTCGAATCATGGGATTTGAATGGGAACGGGAGGACGGGAATGGCGACACGATATCAGCGCCCGCGGTTGAAACGAAGGGCGGCGCCGCGGTGCCCGATCCTAAGCCGCTCGGCCGGTGCGTTTGAGGTGCTTTCGCATCCGTCGCCGTTCCGCTTTGCTCATCGATTCCCAGTCGATGTCATCGGGATCGATGTCGTCGTCGAGGGCTTGCGTTTGATTGCCGCGCGACGGTTCCGCGGTCTGCGCGCTGCGTTGCTGTCGAGCGGCGGAGCTGAGCGGGCCCGAGCCGCGTGATGGGGAACCGGCACCGCGAGCGGGCGCGCGACCGGATGACTGGGGCTTGGAGCTGCCGTTTGTCGCTTCGGTCTCCGAGTCGTCCGACTCCTCGGCGTGAACGTTCTTGCGTCGCAGCAGCCCGCCGAACCATCCTTTCTTTTTCTCATGCGTCTCGGTCTCCGCGTCGTCGTCAGCGTCAGCCACCGGCTCGGCCGCGTCGCCGTCCTGGTCCGCGGAGTCCGCCAACGGTTGGGGTTTCAGCCGCAGAGAGAACCAGCCTTTCTTTTTCGCCGGGCGTTCGCTGTCCGCTTGGTCGTCGGAATCGTTTTCGGATTCGGCTGCCGATTCCTCCGCATCGTCGGTTGGCTCGGTCGAACGCGCCGCGCGAAGGCCGAACCAACGGCGCTTGGGTTTGGGTTGATCGGGGGCGTCGTCATCGGCGGCATCGTCATCGGCCCGGGACGAGTCGTCGGGCGTGGCGTCGTTGGAATCGGTAGCGGATGGGTTTTTCCCGCCGCGGCGTCTCAAGCGTGCGAACCAACCCGGCTTGTCCGGCCGCGCCGAATCGTTTTCATCGAGATCGGTCTCGACGTCTGTACTGTCATCATCGTTCTTAGCAACGGCGTCGGATTTCGCCGCCGGGGCAACCGCGGGGGAACGCCGGGGTGCGACGCTGGCGACCGCGGGACGTGGTGTGTCTTGCGGCTCAAAGAACTCCGACGGGAAGTCTTCCTCATCACGGTTGCGATGCTCGGCGACCCATTGGGCGAGGCGTTCGCGGAGCGACGGGGCCGCGGGGATGTTGCGGATCTGGCGGTACATGGACCGCAAATAAAGCGTCGCGGCGACCAGAAAGCAGGACCATGTCAGCATCGGCGCGGCAATCACCAGTGTCGCCTTGGCGGCCCCATCGACGACCACGATCTGCCAATGGGCCAGTTCTGAAAATCCGATCAGCACGGCCGAGACGATCATGGCAATCAACGCCGGGCGGCAAAGATAGACTTCGGCGATCAGTCGCATGGCAAGGATGATGCCGCCGACGTCCAGCACGATCCGCAACCAATTCGCCCCGGATAGCACCGCGCGATCGCCGACCAGAAGATCCAGCGACGCGCCCAGCCAACCGACCAGATCGACGGTCGCATGCACACTGGCCAACAGCAACACCACCAGCGTCAATTGCCACAATTGATAGTGGCCGCGATAGTCGTCGCGGCGGTGTCGGCGAAGCACGTAGATCAAACGGGTGGCACCGGCCGAAAGCAGCAGCAGCATCGTCGTCCACCAGGCGGCAAAGCTGTCCGGCCGATGGATCAGCAGGGGTCGGGCGAGATCGGCGCGATAGGCAAGAGTGGGCCAAGTGAACGCCGCGTGATGGAGCACCGTTAGCGCGATCGAGATCGCCACCACGATCACTGCGGACAAAACCATCGCCATTCGCGAGACCGGTACCAACGAAAACCAACGTCCGCGGAGATGTTGATGCACGCGCGACCCGAAGGGTTGGGCCGGCTGCCGTGCGGCACGCAGTTCCGCCGCCGCGCGACGCGTCGCCGGGGTGGAAGGGGTGTGGGGGGACACGTGCGAATGGTACAGCACGCGCCGCCGGCGATCCGTGGTGCGGCGAAGTTGGGACATGAAGGACGGGGGCGGTCGAGTCGATCGAAGGCGGCAGTAATGCTGGAGCCAGTAACGCTAGCAACGGCGTTGGCTGCTTCCAGCGGGAACGGGGAAATCGTCGCTCTGAGTTCCTACGAAAAACCGCCGGACCGGGTCAATCGGGTTCCCACGCCCGGCCCCCGGGAACGCATCAAAGATGTGTCGACAGCGATGCCCAGATGTGTCGACAACGATGCTCAGGGGGGGAGTGCCCAAAATCCCTTGCGGTCACCGACTTCAAAACTGCCCGACTGTGAACCCAGACCGCGAACCCAGACCGCGAACCCGGACGGGGGCACCAAGTGTCTCGCTGCCAGGCGGATCGGGCGTTTGAGGGTCGAAAGCCGCCGGCGGAGATGAAGGTTTCGCAAAAGTCGACGTTTCAGAGGGCGTTTGAGGCTCAATTGGGGGCCCATCCGCGCTGTCGGGTTGACTAGAATGTGAATGCTGATGTGGTTCATCAGAAGACAGTGCGGATTGCAACACGCAACATCATCCCGATCGTGTCACCCCGGCCGGCCGCTAGGCCTGCAACAAGTGCAAGGATTTCGCAGCGATGAGTCAGAGTTTGCTGGACAGTCACGTTTTGATCTTGAACCGATTTTACATGGCCATTCGGGTGGTCGATGTACGTCGAACGTTGACGCTGTTGTATCGCCAATGTGCCGAGGTGATCAGCCACGAGGCGGGCCAGTTCATCAGCTATGACTTTGACAGCTGGTGCGAGATGAGTCAGCTCAACGCGATCGAGAAGCAACCCGGCGATGACTTCATTCAAGCGGTCGGGTTTGAAATGCAAGTTCCGCGGATCGCTCGATTGACTCGTTTCGATCGGATGCCGATGCAGACGGTGCGTTTCAATCGCAAGAACCTGTTTGCCCGCGACGAACACACCTGCCAGTACTGCGGCAAGGACTATCCGACGCACAAGTTGAGCTTGGATCACGTCGTGCCGCGGAGCCAGGGAGGACCGACGACGTGGGAAAACATCGTGGCGTGTTGTTTGCGGTGCAACAGTCGCAAGGGCGGCCGAACACCCAAGCAGGCAGGCATGAAGCTGCGAACCAAGCCGGCCAAGCCACGGTTCAACCCGCTCGTCACGCATTCGGTCAATGACCCGCGTTACGATTGCTGGAAGACGTTTCTGCCGGCCGCCGGTTGAAATCGCTGCCGCATCAAAAAAAGCCTCGTCGGTGAATCACCGACGAGGCTCTTTGTTTGGCTGGGGGCCAAACATGGATCGTCCCAATCGCGATCAATCGTCTGCCAGAGGCTCTTTCTTTTCGGTGATGACCTCGCACTCTTCAGACTTTTGAGCGTTCAATTCGATGTAGCTCTTCCACTCCTCGGGCAGATTGTCTTCGTGGAAGATCGCCTCGACCGGACATTCGGGCACGCAGGCTTCGCAATCGATGCACTCTTCGGGGTGGATGTAAACCATTTGCTCGCCCTCGTAGAAGCATTCCACGGGGCAAACGACGACACAATCGGTGTATTTGCAACCCACGCAGGGTTCGGCGACGATATGAGTCATGTTCAAAAACCTTTCGTAACGGGAACCACTCAAGAATCAGCTCTTCGCCCAATATATCGGCCGGAGAAGCGATTGGCTGCACCCCAACCTGTGCAACGAGGCAGCGATCGGTCATTCTTCAAAGATTCTGACCAATACCTTCGACTCGCACCCTGGCCTGCCGTGTCCCAACCCACCCCCCAACAGCTCCGTGTCAAACCGGGACGACAGTTTCCTTTTCTCTCCCGACACCCCTGGGTGCATGCCCACGCGTTGATCAGCGACGGCAACCGGTTCAGTGACGGCGGCAACCTGGAGCGTGGGGACATCGTCGAGTTAGTGGACATGGACGGAAATTTTCTGGGCCGCGGATTGGTCAATCCCCACAGCCGTTTGCGGGTGCGTTTGTACACATATGAGAGCACCACGCCGATCAACGATGCACTTTGGATCGAGCGGATTGGCGCGGCGATCGGTCGGCGTCGGCTATCCCGGAAAGCGGAAGCCGACGAAGCCGAACGGCTGATTTTCAGCGAATCGGATCTGATCAGCGGTCTGATCGTGGACCGATACGCCGATTGTCTCGGCGTCCAATTTACCGCCGGGGCATTGATGAAATGGCGTCAGCCGATTCTCGATCACCTGCAGCAGGTGACGCAGTGCCGCCAGATCGTGGTCCGGGTGGATGAGAAAACTGCCAAGTATGAAGGGCTGGATCCCGAGCCGGGTACGCTGGCGATCGCGGGGGTGGAACTCAATGAGCCGGTCAAGTACCGCCAGAACGGACTCGATTTGACGGTCGACCTGGTCGGCGGCCAAAAAACCGGCGGCTACCTGGATCAGCGGCTCAATCACGAAGCGGCGGCGGGCTATTTGCGTGGAAAACGCGTCTTAGATGTGTGCTGCTACACCGGCGGGTTCGGATTGGTGGCGGCGCGACAGGGTGCGGAAAACGTGGTGGGCATCGACTCGAGTGCGTCGGCGATTGCGGCGGCCACCGAGTCGGCACAACGAAATGGGGTCTCCGATCGGATGTCGTTCTTGCAGGAAGATTGCTTTGACGCCCTCAAACGGCTCGGCGACGAGGGGCAAACCTTCGACGCCGTGGTTCTGGATCCCCCGCGTTTTGCCGGCTCGCGTCACCAGGTCGACCAAGCCTTGCGGGCCTACCGGCGGTTGAACAGTTTGGCCGTTGACTTGCTTCCCCCCGGTGGGATCCTGGTCACGTGCAGCTGCAGCGGTCGTGTTTCACGCAGCGAGTTTCTCAACATGCTGGTCGATGTGGGGCGTCGCCAGCGTCGCGACATCATCGTTTTGGAAAATCGAGGGCCGGCTCCGGATCACCCGCTGGCCGTCGGTTGCCCGGAAAGTGACTATTTAAAATGCGTGATCGCCCAGGTGGTCTAGAATTCTGGCAGACGCACGTCAAACAACCAGATATATTGATGCATCACGACAATCCTCTTTCTCGATCCTCTTCATCTCGGGGTCTGCCCATGTCGGGTGTGACGTTGAAAGTTCTTCACGGCGCCGATCGCGGCAAAGTCTTCGGCGATCTCATCCCACCGTTCACGGTGGGACGAGAAGAAGTCAATGACATCCAACTCAACGACGAGCGTGTCAGCCGTTGCCACTTCAAGATCCAGCGTGACAACGACCGATTGGTCCTGACGGATTTGGACAGCACCAACGGGACGAAGGTCAACGGAGTGGAATATCCGCTCAAAATCCTTCGCAGCGGTGACCTGATCTCGGTCGGTCGAAGCCTGATGCTGGTCGGATCCGAAGAGGAGATTGCGGCGCGTTTGGCGGCACTGGGCAGCGAAAACCCGACCATGTCGCGCGAGATGTCTTCGTCGGAGAGTTCCGTTGCACTCGAGTTGAGTCAGGAGAAATCGCCCTTCCAAATGGACATCGCGTCGGTCCGAGAAATCCCCTCGATCCCCGACAACTTGAGCCCGGGGCAAAAAGCACAACTGTGCGAGATTTTGGATTTCCTGCAGCACCGTCTCTGCAAATTGGTGGAGACGGCCAAGATCGACGAGTCCAGCCAATCGGTCACCTTGAAGCTGAGTTCCTGGCAACGACTGTTGGGTGTTCAAGCACGTCTGGGTGAAATGCATCGCAAGATCGCCGACCCCGATTGGAATGGCGAATGATTGCGGGACGCCCCTGATTCAGGCCCGCGGATGGTACTGCTGATGCACCCGTTTCAGTCGCGAGTGCTCGACGTGGGTGTAGATTTGCGTCGTCTGGATGCTGGCGTGGCCGAGCATCTCTTGCACTTGCCTCAGGTCCGCACCGCCGGCCAACAAGTGCGTGGCAAAACTGTGGCGCAGCGAGTGGGGACTAATGGCCGAATCGATGCCGACTCGTTTGGCGTAGTGCTTGACCAGACGCCAGAGTTGGATGCGATCGAGCGCCCGTCCGCTGCGTGATAGAAACAGTTCGTCCGGCGGGTGCGGTGGTTTGGCGGCCAGTTCGCCACGCAGTTCTTCGCAATAGCGTTCGATCGCCGCGATCGCTTGGCTGCCGATCGGGACCATCCGTTGCTTGCCGCCTTTGCCGGTGCACTTGAGATGTTTTTGGTCCAAGGAAAGATCGCGGACCCGCAGCGAGCAGACTTCGCTGGCACGGCATCCGGTCGCGTACAAGACTTCCAGCATCGCGATGTCGCGGAGCCAGAAGGCGTCGGACCGGCGCGGGGCGCGGAGAAACAAATCGACCTGCCGCTGCGACAGCACGCCCGGCATCCGCTGCCACATCTTTTGGGCTGCCAGCAATTCCGCCGGGTTTTCGCTGACTGTCCCTTCCAGTTGCAGGTACTTGAAGAACGTGCGAATGGCGACGACCGCGCGTGACACCGAAGCCGGCGCGAGGCCGGATTCGGACAGGGTGCCCATGAACTGCGTCAGGTCACCGACGCGAATCGAGTCCAGGCGTTTCTTTCCCACCCAGCCGATGAAACGGTTGAGATCCCGCCCGTAGGCTTCGATCGTGTTGTCGGCCAGGTGGCACTCACCGCGCAGATAGTTCAAAAACTCCTCGCGGATGGTGTCGGCCGAGTGCGACGGTTTTTCGGGCGGCCCCGACTCCTGCATCAATTGCAACTTGGTTCGTCGTTTGGCCACCGATTGATTTCATCCGATATCGGGGGAAGATTGATGTATGGTTTCCGTAATCTCTTGGTCGGCACACCACGTCGCCACATCCGTTGCCCTTAATGCCTGAAGTGGATTTCATGAATGTTTTGGTTGTCGGTGGTGCCGGTTACATCGGTTCGCACGCCGTTCGATTGCTCACCGAAGCTGGCCACCGGGTCACCGTCTACGACAATCTCTCGCGGGGGCACCGCCAGGCGGTGCCGGACGGCATGCTGGTCGAAGGCGAATTGGCCGACCGGGCAAAATTGACGGGCGTGTTGAAAGACAAACAGATCGACGCCGTGATGCACTTTGCTGCCTTTGCGTTGGTCAATGAATCGGTCAATGATCCCGCCCTGTACTATCGCAACAACGTCGTCGCGGCGATCGAATTGCTTGACGCGATGCGCGAAGCCGACGTCAAGAAAATCGTCTTCAGCAGCACGACGGCGACCTACGGCGAACCCGACACGATTCCGATCGCTGAAACGACGCTTCAGCAGCCCATCAATCCCTACGGATTTACCAAGCTGGTCTTCGAGCAGGCGCTTGCCGATTACGCCGCGGCGTACGGGTTCGGCTACGCGGCACTCCGCTACTTCAACGCCGCCGGTGCGCGGCCGGACGGGTCGATCGGCGAAGACCACACCCCGGAATCGCATCTGATCCCGATCGTCTTGCAAGTGGCGCTCGGCCAACGCGACGCGATCACCGTGTTCGGCGACGACTACCCGACACCCGATGGCACCTGCGTCCGCGATTACATCCACGTCGACGATCTCGGTGCGGCTCACCTGGTCGCGCTGGAAAAACTGCAGCCCGGCAAAGGCATCTGCGTCAACCTGGGGACGGGCCGGGGCACCAGCGTCCGCGAAATCATCCAGGCCTGCCGCGAGGTCACCGGCCATCCGATCCCCGAAGTGATGGGAGCCCGCCGCGCCGGCGACCCGCCGGAACTGGTTGCCGACGCGAGTCTGGCGGCGGAGTTGCTGGGTTGGAAAACCCAGTACAACGATGTCAAAAGCATCGTGGAAACCGCCTGGAAGTGGCACCAAAGCCACCCGAACGGCTATTCCGACGCTTTGCACTAGAATTTTGGGCTCTCGCGACCGCAAATTTCGTTCGCCAAGGGAGGCGCGGTCCACAGACACGCCGATTGCTTCGTCAACTTGACGCAACAGGAGATTCAGCAACCGTTGGTGTCTAGCCTTGAGGCGATTCCCGGTCGCTGCGTCGCAGCGACAGTGGGCGGCTGAAGCCTGCACACCAACACTCATGCCTGTGTCATTCGTACCTGACCCCGTTTCCGCTCGACAGACGCAACCCAAACATTCAAAGCCGACAACGAACTACCTTTCTGGTCCCGCAACGGTCGCAAGAACGCGACTGACGCCCCGCCGACTACTTTAATGAAGATGAAACGAATCATCCCCCTCGCGACGCGTTGCGTCCTGCTGCTCGCCACGTTCATGGTCGATCTGGTTGCCGGCGGGGTGATCGGTGGGGGAACAGCCCATGCGGTCGAATTGGATCGACGTCAAAAAGCGATCGTGTCGACCATCGGTGCGACGATCAACCGGGCCGGGAAGGCTTACTTCGAAGGCAAGTACGATTCGTCGGGCAACGAGATTCGCAAGGCGCTCGAGCAGGTCGAACGCGCGGTCGACCTGGGGAGCCCCGAGCTGTACGACGCCATTGTCGTGCACATCGACAAGATCTCGCGGGCTCACGCGATGTTGGAATTGGAAGGGATCTCACTGCCGCCGTTTCGACGTCCGCCGCGTCCGACCGGGACGGCGTCGACTCCGATGGCGTCGTCCGATCCGCCCGATCCGAATTCACCCGATCCCAACACGCCCGGCACTCCGCCATCGGGCACCCTGGTCAGCTTCACCAAAGATGTGGCGCCGATCTTGAGCAGCAAATGTGGTCGTTGTCACATCAGCGAACGCCGCGGTGGATTTAGCACGTCCAGCTACACCGCGTTGATGCAAGGGCCACCCGAAGGCGTCGTCGTGTTCGCCGGTGACGTCATCGGCAGCCGGCTGATCGAAACGATCGAAACAGGCGACATGCCGCGCGGCGGCGCCAAGGTCAGCGCGGCCGAACTGGATACGTTGAAAACATGGATCACCCAAGGCGCCAAATTTGATGGCAACGATCCGAATCAAATGCTCGCCGCCGCCAATACGCCCGCCCCGGCGATGGAAACCAAGCCGCCGGTGATCACGCAAGCGACAGGCAACGAAACGGTTAGCTTTTCCTTCGATATCGCACCGCTGCTGGTCGAGCATTGCGGCGGCTGCCACATCGACGCCATGCAGGTCCGCGGCGGATTGAGAATGGACACGTTTGTGCAAATGATGCGCGGCGGTGACAGCGGGGCGGTCATCACGCCGGGGCGTGGCGAAGCGAGTCTGTTGGTCAAGAAACTGCGCGGGACCGCGACCGACGGCGAACGGATGCCGGCCGGTGGGCGGCCACCGCTGAGCGACGATTCGATCGCGTTGATTTCCAAATGGATCGACGAAGGCGCGACCCTCGATGCGAACCAATCGCAGCCGATCAAAGTGATCAGCAAACTCGCCTGGGCCTCACGCGCCTCGAGTGCCGAGATGTCCGCCAAGCGAGCCGAATTGGCCGATCGAAATTATAAATTGGCCAACTCATCGACCGCGCTGACCGAATACCAAACCGACCACTTCCGCGTCGTCGGTTCCGGTTCGCAGCAGACCTTGGAAGTGGTCGGCCGGGCGGCAGAAAAACATCTCAAAATCGCCAAGTCGGTCGCGCGACCGGCGTCAGCGACGGCCGCCGAAGATTATTTCCACGGCCGCGCGACGATCTTTGTTTTGCCACGCCGCTATGACTACAGCGAGTTTGCCAAGATGGTCGAGCAACGCAGCGTGCCGAGCGATTGGTCGGCCCACTGGCAGTACGACGGGATCGACGCCTACGCCGCTACCGTGGCGTCGGAAACCGAGGACGAAGAGGCCATTGAATCTCGACTTCTGGCGCCGATCGTGAGCCTGGCGGTGGCCAGCCGCGGCAGCGATGTCCCACGCTGGTTCGCCGAAGGGATCGGTTCGGCCACCGCGATGCAACAGAACGCCAAGAGCCGTAGCGAGAAAGAAAAATTGCGGGTGTTGGCTGGTGAAGCAGCATCGGCGGTCAAAGATGCCAAGGCCTTCTTGGACAACAAGCTCACGCCCGAGCAAGCGGACTCGTTCGGGACCGCCTTGGCGATGTCGATGTTGGACCGCGGCCGCCGCAAAATGCTCGATGCCACGTTCCGATTGCTCGATGACGGCAAATCGTTCAACGATGCCTTCGTCGGCGGGTTCGGCGTCACGCCCACCATCTACATCGACCAGCTGCTCCAGTTCAGACGCTAGTGCTCCGGCTAGAGTTAGGGGTGCCGCTGAAAAGGGGTCAGGTACCAAAAATGCGAAGCACCCTACGGGCTATTTAGTTTTTGGTACCTGACCCCTTTTCCGCTCGACCCGTGGGGTAAGCGTTCAGCGTGCCATCGGCTAAGCTTGCAAGCTTTCAGCTTACCCCGCGATCCATTTCAGTCATGAACCCGAGTCCCGAACAAGTCAAAGCGAGCGAGTCCGCCGTCCGCGCCGCCGGTGACCGCACGATCGAGCAATATCAGAACTGGATGCAGACCAACGCGGCGGCCCATTTGATGCGCGCGGCGCGACAATCGGGGCTGACCGCTCGGTTGCGTGAAAAGCAACACACGCTCGAAGAACTTTGCGAATCCCTGTCGCTGCAGCGCGAGACCACCGCACTGTTGCTCGATGCCTTGGTGGCGATCGGGTTCGTCGAGCAGTACGGGGAAGATTTCGCGCTGGCCAGGGCCGGGCATCTGCTTTGCCAATACGATGACGATTTGGGCGACCGCCGCTGGGAAGGTCTCGTTGACCGATTGAGCGACCCCGAAACCGCGTCGTCCGCCGACGCCGCGGAATACCGTGCTCGCAACGCCGCGACCCAGTGGATTCACACCGCCGCGGCGATGCAGGCGGCCGAAATCCTGGACATCGGCGGCCCAGACGCCTCCCCCGGCACGAAGATCTTGGACTTGGGTTGCGGGTCGGCCGTGTGGAGTTGCGCGATGGCGCACCGGGACGCCGAGGCGAGTGTTGTGGCCGTCGATGAACCGGCGGCGTTGCAGGCGGCGCGACGCACGGCCGAGTCGATCGGGCTGGGCGATCGCTTCAAAACCATTCAAAGCGATCCGCTGGCTGTCACCGTGGGCGAGCAACAGTTTGAACTCGTCGTGTTGGCCCAAATGCTGTCCGGTTATTCGGACGATCAAGCCGCCGGCCTGTTGGAAAAAGCAACGGCGGCCCTGAAACCGGGCGGTCGGATCGCGGTGCCGGACTTTTACATCGGACCGGGGCGGGCTGGGTTGAAAGAATCGCTGGGGCGATTGTCGATCCACCTGGCGACCCCGCAGGGCCGGGTCCGCGATTTGCGCGAGTGCCAGGCCATGTTTCAGGCTGCCGGGTTGGGGGGAATACAATTCACGTACTTGGCCGCCAGCGAAGCCGGACTGGGGATGATGGTGGCCGAAAAAGCGTAGCGAGAGTGCAGGGAGCTGGTGCGTTGATGCGGTCTGCCGAGTCCGTCGGCGGTCGATCCAGGCGGGCGATCGGCGTTACTTTGTCCCCGAGTCGCCCTTTTTTTTAATCGTGGATTGACGAAACCGACTCAGAATTTCTACGATGCTGAGCCAAATTTGATTCGAAATCAACACCATACTTACCCCCCCAAGCAGCAATGGCTGTCCCCAAGCGAAAACACAGCAACAGTCGAACCGGCAAACGCCGCAGCCACGATCGCGTCAAGAAACGCCAAATTGCGTATTGCCCGCAGTGCAGCAGTTCGGTGCCGACGCACACGATTTGCCCCAAATGCGGCTATTACCAAGGGCGTACCGTTGTCGAGCCGGTTGACGAGTAATCGTCCGGCGTGATGGGACGATTCTTTTCGACGCTTTCCGCCGTGCCGTGTTGCCGGGTGTCGTTTGTGGCACCGGCATGAGGTTGTTCGGCGGTTTTCTTTTTTAGCGGCTGTTATCAATGGACGTAAATTCCGCCGGAATTCTGTTTCCGGGTCAGGGGGCACAGGGCGTCGGCATGGGTCGATGGCTGTGCGAAACCTATCCGATCGCCAACGAGACGTTCGCCGAAGCGGGTGAGGTTCTCGGCTACGATCTCACCGATCTGTGCCAGAACGGCCCGTCCGAGAAACTCGATGCGACCGAATTTTGTCAGCCCGCCTTGTTCACCGTCGGCATCGCCGCGGCCCGGGTGTTGGCAGCGGAGCATCCCGAGCGGGTCGAACGGATCAGCGCCAGTGCCGGGCTGAGCCTCGGTGAATACACCGCGGTTTGCTTTGCCGGTGGGCTGGAATTTGCCGACGGATTGAAATTGGTCCAACGCCGCGGCCAGGCGATGCAATCGGCTTCCGACGCCGTCCGAAGCGGGATGGCCAGCGTGATCGGGATGGAGCTGGAAAAGCTGCAAGCCCTGTGCGACGAGGTGCGGCAAGACGAGGAGGTCCTGCGTCCGGCGAACCTGCTGTGCCCGGGCAACATCGCGGTTTCCGGCCACCTGACGGCCATCGAGCGTTTGCAGCCCGCCGCGGTCGAGGCCGGAGCGATGAAGGTGGTGCCGTTGTCGGTTGCCGGCGCGTTCCACACCTCGCTGATGGCGCCGGCGGTCGAGTCGCTCAAGCAAGCCCTGGCAGAGATCCCCCTTTGCGACACCCGCATTCCCGTCTACAGCAACGTCGACGGGGCGCCGCATCAATCGGCCGATGAGATCCGCGACCTGCTCAGTCGCCAAGTCACCGAGCCGGTGATGTGGGAGGCGAGTATTCGCCGCATGATCGCCGATGGAATCGAAGGGTTTCTCGAAGCCGGCACCGGTCGCGTGCTGCGAGGAACGCTGAAGCGGATTCAGCGTAAGATCCCGACCGATGGATTTGGCGACCAGTAGAGCGTTTCCAGGAACATGCAATCGTCAGACCGATTGCCCCGTCTTCCCGACTCCCAAGATTTTCCCCGAACGAGAAACATGGAACTGACACTCAAAGCCGATCTGTCCGGCCAAGTCGCGATTGTCACCGGCGCGTCGCAAGGATTGGGTAAAGCCGTCGCGGTAGCGCTGGCGATGAACGGCGCCACGGTCGCCTGCATGGCCCGCAACGCGGAAAAACTGGCGGCGACGGTCGCGGAAATCGAAGCCGTCGGCGGCAAGGGCATCGCCTTGGCCTGTGACGTGACCGACCGTGCAGCGACCGCCGCGGCGATCGAAGGCGTGGCCAAGGAGCACGGCCGGCTGGACATTCTGGTCAACAACGCCGGCATCACACGCGACAAGACGATGCGTGGGATGAGCGACGAAGAATGGGACAGCGTGATCGCGACCAACCTGACCAGCTGTTTTGTCTGCTGCCGGGCCGCTGCGGGGATCATGCGAAAGAAAAAATATGGCCGAATCATCAACATGGCCAGCATCTCGGGGCTGATCGGCAACCAGGGCCAAGCCAACTATTCGGCCAGCAAGGCCGGGATGATCGGCATGACCCGAACGATGAGCAAAGAATTGGTCAATCGCGGTGTCACGGTCAATGCGGTGGCCCCGGGCTTCATCGCCAGCGACATGACCGACGCGATTCCCGCCGGGATTTTGGACGAAGTGATCAAAACAATTCCCGCCAAACGCATCGGAAACCCCGAAGATGTCGCTGCCGCGGTGCTGTTTCTCGCTTCCCCGGCCGCCGGATATATTTCTGGCCAGACGATCGTCGTCGACGGGGGAATCACCGGATAGCGAGTCGATCGGCCCCGTAGCGGGTGCCGCAGCGACTTTCGGCCACCTTAGCCGACTGAAAACCTTCGCGAGATGGTGAGTCGGGAATCCCGGCATATTGACGCCTTTTGCTTGTTTCCCCTATCTTTTCGGCGAATCAACGAAGCGTCTCCGGGCTCCAAACCCTGCCGTCTCGTTCCTCCCTACAGATGAGGGGCGTTTCGTTCCCTCGATAACTTCCCTTGCAGATCAAACCATTGGAGATTGCTTATGGCTACCGTCGAAGAGCGCGTGGTCGATATCGTTGCTGAACAACTTGGTGTCGAGAAAGACAAGATCAGCCGCGAAACGTCCTTCGTCAACGACCTGGGTGCCGATTCGTTGGATACCGTCGAACTAGTGATGGAGCTTGAAGAGGAATTCAACATTAGCATTCCTGACGAAGCTGCTGAAAAGATCCAAAAGGTCGGCGAGGCGGTGGACTTCATCGAGAATGCCAAAGGCGAAGACGCCTGATTCGTCCCTCGTTCGAACCACCTTATTCAATCGCATTGCCGCCTCATGGTCTTGTGGTGATCCGGCTCCAGCAGCCGCTTGCCGATCATTGTGGGCGGCATTTTTTTCATTCGGACCTCTCGAACCTCTGATTCGTCACGTTCGCAGCTTTGATCAATTGAACGCATCGCCAAGGCATCACGATGACCCAGGGTTCATCACACACCGTGTCACAACCACAGATTTTCCGAGGTGATCGCCGTGTGGTCATCACAGGCATCGGCGCCGTCACTCCGCTCGCTCTGGAAGTCCCCAAAATGTGGGACCGATTGATCGCCGGGGAAAGCGGCGTCGGCAAGATCGAGTTGCTCGACACGTCCGAGTACAAAGTTCATTTCGCCGGTGAAGTCTGGAACTTCACGCTCGACGGTGTGGCCGATCCGCGTGAAGCGAAACGACTCGATCGCTTCACCCAGTTCGCCGTCCACGCCGGCCACCAAGCGATTCAGGATTCGGGCATCGATTTTGAATCCGTCGACCGCACCCGCTGCGGCGTCATCCTGGGCAGCGGCATCGGCGGGCTGATCGAAATCGAAAACCAGATCGAACGCATGCTGACCAAAGGCCCCTCCCGGGTCAGTCCCTTCACCGTGCCCAAGATGATGGTCAATGCCGCCGGTGGGAATATCTCCATCACCTACGGGCTCAAAGGCCCCAACTATGCCGTCGCCACCGCCTGTGCCAGTGCGACCAACGCGATGGGCGATGCGCTCCGCAGTATCCGGCTCAACGAAACCGATCTGGTCATCACCGGTGGCAGCGAAGCGGCGTTGACCCGGATGGGCCTGGCCGCGTTCCAAAACATGAAGGCCCTCTCGACGCGAAACGAGGAACCGACCAAGGCCAGCCGGCCGTTTGATGCCGATCGCGATGGTTTCGTGCTCGGCGAAGGCGCCGGGGTGTTGGTCTTTGAGGAACTCGAACACGCCAAGAAGCGTGGGGCAAAGATCTACGGCGAAGTCCTCGGATACGGAACCACCAGCGACGCCGGGCATATCACCGCGCCCGACGCCGATGGGATCGGTGCCGCTGCCGCGATGACCGCCGCCCTTGCCGATGCCAGGATCGATCCGGCAAACGTGGACTACATCAACGCCCACGGCACCAGTACCCCGCTGGGCGACAAAGCCGAAACCACCGCCATCAAACGCGTCTTCGGCGATGCCGCCTATCAGACCAGCGTCAGCAGCACCAAGTCCGCACTGGGACACTCGCTCGGTGCCAGCGGTGGAGTCGAGGCCGTGATTCTATGTAAAACCATCGAATCCGAAGTCATCCCGCCGACCATCAATCTGGAAACGCCCGATCCCGACTGCGATCTCGACTACACCCCCAACGAGGCCAAGTCACGCGCCGTCAAAGTCGCGATGAGCAATAGCTTCGGATTCGGTGGACACAACGCCTGCATCGTTGTTGGTCGGTTCGACGGCTGACGCGGCAAACGTCGTCCGCCGCGGCAAGCCGCTCCCTAAAACACCGCGTCGGCTGGTACGCTATTGCCATGCCACCTCTCAAACCGCCAAACGCGACCCATCCGCCCGAGCGGGGAAACATCCTCGATCGTGACGAGTACATCGAACAGGCCCACCTGTTCGAATTGCTGCACGAACAGGCCGGGGGTAAGTTTCCGATCCAGGACTTGCTCGAACAGCTGCGTCACGAAGTCTTGGCGACCACACGGTTGCCGATGGCGATGGAGTACTTGCTGACCGAGGTCAAACACTCCGGATTGCTGGGTCCGGCGATGCGACAGCTGGCCCACTACTTCACCCCGTTCCAAACCTATTTGGTCGACCAGAGTGAATCGGACACCGGCCGGTTCATGATGAACACCGCCTTCAAAGTCATGCAGGCCGAAGCGGAGTACCGTGTCGAAAAAGCCAATCCGGCCGGAATGTTCTTCTTTCAGTTCGAGGTCCTGTGCCGAAATCGACTCTCCTACGATCGCGGATTGACGGCGATGAGCGGCGATCCGATCTATGACGACGGTTGGAGCAAGTGGATCCTCGGCCTCCGCGCCCAAATCGGTCTGATCGACTTTGCCGACCTCGTCTTCCTGGTCAGCGAGGACTACCGCAACAAACTCAAAGCGGCCGGTAAACCTGTCGACGACAAGGGCCCATTCCTGTTTGGCGAAAAGGAAGGCCGGATCGCGCTGGCCAATCGCCGCAAGGATCCGCTGTACCTGTTCAGCGCCCTGCAGCGACACCTCGGCTATCCCGCCGTTCCCAAGCCCGCTCCGGCGGACGAGACCCAGGATCTGATTCCCCAGATGGCTCGGCGAATCGAGCGGCTGGAGGCCCGGATCCAACTGATGGAAGAGGAACGCCGGGCGTCGCTGGATATCACCAAGTTCTACGAGCAAAACAAGCACCGCTTGAAGCTTCCAGAGTGAACATGCGCGCAGGGTGATGGCGGGTCAACTAGAATGGCTCTGGGGTGAATCGGACGGTCCTGCGCCGCACCAGCCGCGGACGGACGCGAGCGCTCTGGCCAGAGCACTGCAGACGGCAACACCATGGCGCATCGATGAGCGAAGACGACATCACCCAGCCGACCAACGCGTCTCAAACCCCTTCCAGACTCGACGATCAGGTCGTCACCAGTGACTACTCTTTGGAATCGGCCCGGCAACATGCGTCCGAAGAGGAACTGACAAGGATCGAAGAGTTTTCCGTCTTGGGGTTTCTGGGCAAGGGCGGTTTCGGAACGGTCTATCGCGCCTATGACGGCTTGCTGCAACGTGAGGTCGCGCTCAAGGTCCCGCATCAACGCCTGGTCAATCAATCCGATCTCGCCGCGGCGTATCTGCGTGAAGCCCGCGCGATGGCCAGCTTGGACCATCCCCATATCGTGCCCGTGTATCGGGCCGCCGCGACGCAACAGGTCGCCTGCTATCTGGTCACCAAACTGATCCACGGTTGTCCCTTCGGCCAGTGGCTTCGGCGAAAACGTCCCTCCTATCGACAGCTTGCCGACGTCCTTCGCCACGTCGCCGACGCGCTTGCCTACGCCCATTCCCGCGGCATCGTCCATCGCGACATCAAACCGGGCAATATCCTGATCGACGAAGAGGATTGTCCGTATGTCGTCGATTTCGGTTTAGCATTGCGCGACGTCGAGCGTGAAGGCCGCAGCGCCTACGTCGGAACGCCGGCCTACATGAGTCCGGAACAGGCGCGGGGTGAAGGCCACCGGGTCGACGGGCGCTCGGACATTTTTTCCCTCGGCACGGTGTTGTATCAATCGCTGACCGACAGCAAACCGTTCAAAGGCGAAGACCGCGACAGCCTGTTTCAAGAGATCATCTATCACGATCCGGTCGACCCTCGTGAAATCGAGTCCGAGGTGCCGGCGGAACTCGCGCGGATCTGTCTCAAGTCGCTTTCGAAGTCCGTTCACGACCGCTACGCCAGTTGTGAACTGTTGGTCGAGGACTTGGCACACTTTGTCGAATCGATCGACGGCGAGTCGTCCACGTCCATCGCGTCGGCTCCGTCGGCGTTTGGTCCGGGCGCAACTCAGGCAGACAGTCACCGCCAGCGCCGCACCCTGCCCAAAGGACTTCGCCCGTTTGATTTGCGAGATGCCGAGCACTACTTGGAATTGTTGCCCGGACCCTATGACCGCGACGGCTTGCCGGACATTGTGCGATTTTGGTTGGCGCGGATCGAGTCGAACGATGCGTCCAGAGCCGTCCCGGTCGGACTGATCTATGGACCCAGCGGGTGCGGAAAAACGTCGCTGGTCCGGGCCGGTATCATGCCGCGATTGGGCAGTCCGTGCACGAGCATTTATCTGCAAGCGACTCCCGAATCAACCGAGTCGGCCCTGGCCGGTGCGATCCGATCGAAATTCGGCGATGCCCGTTTTGGATCGGTCACGGATCTGGCGGACCTGATTGCCGCTCTCCGCCGCGGCAATCAACCCAAGGTCGTGATTTTCATCGATCAGTTCGAACAGTGGCTGTTCTCCCATCCCGACATCGAACGCGAATCGTTGACCGCCGCGCTGCGACAGTGCGATGGCGTACAGGTGCAATGCATCTTGATGGTGCGCGACGACTTTTGGCTCGGCATTTCACGATTGATGCAAGCGATCGATCTGCCGATCGCCGAGAACGAAAACGCGACGCTGTTGGATCTGTTTGATACCCGCCATGCCCGTCATGTGCTGGCACTGTTCGGCGCCGCGCACGAGCGATTACCTGATTCACAGACTCATTTCAGTCCACGTCAAAATCAATTCCTGGATTCGGCGATCCGTTACCTGGCCAGTGACGGTCGCGTGATCTGTGTCCAGTTGGCGCTGTTGACCGAAATGCTCAAACATCGCAACTGGGAAACCAGCTCGTCGCTGTTCAAAGACGGCGGCACCGGGATCGGGGTCCGGTTCTTGGACGAGACCTTCGACAATGAGCGTTCGCCGCGGCGGATCCGGTTGTTCGCCGAAGGCGCCGAGCATGTTCTCCGCGCCCTGTTGCCCGAATCGGGGTCGAGTATCAAAGGCGCCGTGCGGAGCGAGCAGGAACTGATGGAAGCGACCGGCTACCGCGACAAAGCCGCGTTCCGTCGACTGATCGCTGTGCTCGATGGTGAACTGCATCTGATCACCCCGACCGACCGGACCGAAGAAGACAGCTTTAGCAGCGAATCGTCGACTAGCCAGATCGGCACGACCGGCTATCAGCTGACGCATGATTTCTTGATTGCGCCCATCCGTCACTGGGTCGAATTGCGAAACCGCACCACCAAAGCCGGCAAGGCGCGATTGCGGCTGGATGAATTCACCGAACTGTACCGTGCTCGTCCGCTGCCCCAAGCGTTGCCGACGCTCAGCGAATACCTTGCCGTTCGTCGACACATCCCGCCATCGACCTATACCGGACCGCAGTTGAGGATGATGAACGCCGCCCGACAGCGCCATCTCGGTCGGCTCGGGGCGTGGTTGCTGGTCGTCGGATTGTTGTTGGCCGTCAGCTGGGGCGGCTACGCGTTCGTGTTCAACCAGATTCGACAGCGGGACAGTCAAGCGGCGCTGACCCGCCTGGTCGACGCCGAGCTTTCCGAAGCGATCCCGTTGGCCACAGCGCTGCGCGAAGATGCATGGATTCGAGCCCAGGCGTCGACACTCGTTGCCGATCCAAATTCCAGGCCATCGGTTCGTGTCCGCGCGGCCCTGGTCAATGCAGACCGAGACGTCGTCGCGGCAGAAACATTGACCAGGCACGCGCTGACCGCGCCGGTCGACGAGGTCGTCCAGATCGCGCGGAACATCGTTCCCTTGATGAACTCCACCAACGAGCTGGCGGTCGGCCTGTGGCGAGACCAGACCGCGACGCGCGGGGAATTGCTTCGCGCGGCCTGTCTGATCGCCAACGACCCCGGCAGCATCGGTGGCTTCGATGATCCGGACGATCAAGCGGTATTGGTGCAGTTGCTGCTGGCCGAAAATCCGGTCTGGTCGAAGAGCTGGGGGCTGGGATTTTCGCCGCTGGCGGAGACGTTGCTGCCGCGGCTTGCCAAACACTTGTCGGATCCGCAGCGGGAGCAGCCTTCGTTGACCGCCGTCAATTTGGTGCGTCAGTTCGCCGAAACGGATTTCCACTTGCTCGCCGACCTGGTCCGCTCCGCCCACGCCTCTGAATTCAATTTGCTGTTGGAAACGATGGAAGCGGATCCGGATCGGGCTCGTGATGCGCTGCGGCGGCAGTGGGATCAGATCAGTCAGGCCGAGGCCGAGGTGATTGATGTCACTCGTCCCTGGGGGTCGCCCTGGTGGATCGCCGGTGATCGTGATCGAGTCGATTTGACACCCGACCCGGCAATCGACGACGCCCTCTTGGTTCAGTTGGACTCCTTTCAATCGGTGATCGGCCCGCACGCGATCGTGGCCCACCAGGTCCCTCGCGATGGTCTGGCCGGACTCGCCACCGAACTCGCCGACAGCGGCTATCGAATCGGACATCTCGCCGTCTATCGTCACGAGGCGCAGCGCTATTGTTTTGTCCTGTTCACGAGAGACTCGTTGGAGTCGAAGTATGCGTTGGATCTCTCAGCCGATCAGGTGCGCGCCCTCAATCGCGACCA
>NZ_JBFHKV010000007.1:0-24880 GCF_041595215.1 Stieleria sp.
GAGGTGTTAGCGGCAGGGCGCAAGCCCTCCGGTCCCTCATCGTTCCCGAAACACCGGAGGGCTCGCGCCCTACCGCTAAAAAATGCTTCACAGCGTTGCCCGGAGGGTGTCGAAGCAAATCACGCCCGAGCCCTCGACGCCGGCTTGCCGTCCCACGTGAACGAGCATCTCGATCCACACGTTCAACAACGCGGACTGCCGCACCGCCGGCGGATGGATTCGCTGCGACCCCGTCCGGGGTCGATGGGAGTCGGCGACGTGCTTCCCGGAGGTGGCGCTGCGCTGACCTCCGGCTACTCGCTGAAATCCCTCCGGGATATTCGGTTCGCTGGCGTTCTCCGTTGACACCAAACGAATTATTCTTGTTAGCGGTATCGGTCTCACGCTACCGAGTCGATTGTCCCGAAGGTGCGACCGAGGCGATCTCTTTGGCGGCGACGAAGAAATTATCGACTTGGGCGGTGTCCTTGAGTCGATCGAATTCCTTCGCCATCTCGGCGGCAAACTTCTTTTCCGTCAGATCTCGAACCAGTTCGCTGCGAACCGCTTCGATGTCGGCGACGATCGGTTTGGTCCGCCCCTGGCACTTCATGATGATGTACTTGTCACCGGTCGCGATGATCCCGCTGAGTTCACCCTGCTTGAGTGCGAACGCTTGACGCTCGATCGTTGGCTGGCCGCTGTACTTGCGGATCGGCGGAACCTTGCCGCTGTTGCTGGCCGAAACCGGCTCGATGCTGTACTGCTCGGCCAGACGTCCGAAGAATTCTTCCGACGGGTTATCGCGGGCCATCTTCCAGACCTTTTGTGCGGTCCGCTGGTCGCTCAAGACACAGGCCAGGATTTCCACGCGGGGACCGAAATTCGATTCGAAGCCCTGCTGCATGTCGTCTTCGGTGACCGCCACGCGATCTTCGACCAGCTTCTTCAGTGCAACACTGGGCCAAACAACGTCTTTGACGTAGATGTCATAGGTCGTGTCGCCGTCGCTGGTGACCGATTCGGTCCAGGCTGCCAAGTCGGCCGACCCATCGCTGCGGATGTAGCCATAGCTTTTCGCCGCGCGTGCGATCTCGGCTTGCAAGTCCGCTTCGGCGACCGTCTTCTTGGCTTTGGAAAGGGCTTGGGTCAGCAGCTTTCGATTGATCTCACCGTCCAAGACGTCTTTGCCGTGTCGCTTGACACACTCGGCGGCCAATTGGGCGATGCTGATGCGTTGGTTGTTCACGATCGCCGCGACGCCGGGGTACTGTTGCATCAGCTCCGCGTTGCCGAGGACCTTCACCAGGTTGGCGTCCCGTTGCAGTTTCGCGAACAATTCGCTCGCGGCACCCTTCATCTTTTGGTCACGAATTCGGTCGCTGATCTGTTCGCGAATCGTCGGCATCGCCGTCATCGGCGGCGTCGTGGCCGGGATGCGTCGAACGGCTTGTAGAAAAATCCATTGATCGGCCAATTGCATCACGGGCGAGATTTGGTCGTTGGCCAGTGCAAATGCGGCTTCTTCCAGACGGGAATCGCCGGTGTAGCGTCGAATCGGGGGAATCAATCCGCCGACGCTGGCGCTGACTTCGTCCTCGCTGTGCGCTTTGGCGAGTGCACCGAAGGCAGCCGGCGTGGTCGTCGCTTGCTGGTGCAGCTCGCGTGCTCGTTGTTCGTCGGCCACCATGATCATCCGGCACTTCACCGCTTCGCCGTACTGGGCCAAGTACGCGCGATTGAATTCGTCTTCGGTCGGCTCCACTTGATCGGCCACCAGTTTTCGCAACGCCAACATCGGCCACACGATCTCGCGGCCGTATTGGCCCGGATCAATGTCGCGTTCTTCTTGCAACAGACCTAAATAGTCCGGCACGCTAAAGCCGAACTTGGTCGCCAAACGTTGGATTTCTTGTCCCACTTCGGCTTGCGTCACTTCCAGACCGCGGTCTTTGCAGGCCTGCAGAATCAGCTGGCGGTTGACGATCACGTTGTCCAAAACCGTTTCGCCGTAACGTTCCAAGGTTGCCGTTGAAAGCATTTGGCGGGTGATCGGATCGGCGTTGACCACCGCGACGACCGAATTGCTTTCCTGGCCGACCGCGGACGATACGGACACAGCGGCCGAACAGAAGAGGGCGGCAGAGAAAACGAGGGCGGCAAAAAAGCCTTGGGTGGGAAGGGCGGAGCCAACGGCAAAACGGATGTTGCGTTGCCTATTCGTAGAAACCATGGCGATCACTCCTTTGAATCGTTCGCACGGGTCATGCGTTGCGGGAATCGACCCGGAAAACTACTCGGTCCGGTCGACTGACCCGCGAAAGTAGAAAAATTTCCGTTTCGCCTCAAGTCGAATCCCAATCCTGCCGACCCGCCGCACTGCGGTGGCAAGATTGGCGATCACGTTCGACAATAAGGCTGCATCGCAGATCCTTTCCCGTCCCCATCGAATCCCCCGACGAAGACTCGCCGACGTGCAACGCCCCAACATCATCTTCATCATCACCGACCAGCAACGTTATGACACGATCGCGGAGCTGGGTTATCCGCACGTTCACACGCCCCACCTGGATCGACTCGTCCGCGAAGGCGTCTCGTTCGATCAGTGCCACGTCTCCGCAGCATCCTGCGCCGCCGCCCGCGCCAGCCTGTTCAAGGGATACTTTCCCCACACGACCGGAATCCTCAAAAACGCCGATCGCTGGCGGAGGAGTTGGATCGAGCGGCTCAACGACGCAGGTTATTATTGTGCGAATATAGGTAAAATGCACACCTGGCCGTTTTTGACCGAACTGGGCTTTCACGAGCGATTTGTCGTCGAAAACAAAGACCGCTATCTGGAAGGTCGCTACTTCTTTGACGAATGGGACAAGGCGCTCCGCTTTCGCGGACTGGTCAAGCAGCAACGCGAGCAATACCGCAAACTTCCCGATTACAACGAGTCGCTCGGCGCGTTCGACTGGGAATTGCCCGACGACACCCACCCGGACTTCTTCGTCGGGGACATGGCCAAATGGTGGATCGAATCCACGCCCAAGAAAGACCCGCTGTTTTTGCAGATCGGGTTTCCCGGACCGCATCCCCCCTACGATCCGGTGCCACGCTATGCCGAACGTTACCTGAAACAGGACTTGCCGTTGATTCCGGTCACCCGAGAGGAACTGGACGGGCAACCTCCGGCGCTCCAAGAGTTGCGGGTTCACAATTCGCAGGTCGACCATGATTCGGTCGTGATGCCCTTGGACGTGACGCCACAGCAGCGCCAGCGTCAGCGCGCGTATTACTTGGCCAACGTGACGATGATTGACGAAAAGGTCGGCCAGATCATGGCGGCGCTCGAAGCGGGCGGGTACGCAGAAAACTCGATCGTGATCTTCACCAGTGACCACGGGGACTGCTTGACCGACCACGGCCAAAGCCAAAAGTGGACGATGTACGAACAGATCACCCGCGTCCCGATGATCGTCTGGGCACCCGGCCGGTTTGATCAGGGCCGGCGGGTCGACGGTCTGGTGCAGCAGATGGACTTGGGGCCGACGATTCTGGAGTGGGCCGGCGTCGACGTGCCCCCGGACCTGGAAGCCGTCTCGTTGGCCGGTGCACTGGAAAACCCC
The DNA here is from genome assembly GCF_041595215.1 of Stieleria sp. Classification (NCBI taxonomy): domain Bacteria; kingdom Pseudomonadati; phylum Planctomycetota; class Planctomycetia; order Pirellulales; family Pirellulaceae; genus Stieleria; species Stieleria sp. Next base: position 3,594 of record NZ_JBFHKV010000007.1, read on the forward strand.
GACTCGTTCCAAGGACGCCCGTTTGTGTATTGCGAACAGGTCAAAGATGCGGTGTTGACCGGTTGTGAGTTCATGACGATGGTTCGTGACAAGACCCACAAGCTGGTCCACTTTCTCGATGAACCCCACGGCCAGCTGTTTGATTTGGTCGCCGACCCCGACGAATTGAACAACCTCTGGGACGAGCCGTCAGCTCAATTGCACCGACGGCGATTGCTCGACGAGTTGCGTGAATGGCGAATCCGCAGCGGCGTGCACACCAAAGACTGGTGCCGCGACCATCGGTAATCGAGGGTGACGCAACCTGCGCTGGTGTGCAGGCAACCGCCGCCCGGTTTCGCTGCGGAGCAGCGAGCGGGATGCGCCTGAAGGCTGGACACCAACGTGTGCGTCGAAATTCCGGGGCAGCACCCAGTCGTGCGGGTACGACCTGGCCGGGTTTCTGCGTAGAATCATGCGTCGCAACCCTTGCACCCCGACTCGTCCCGTAAACGGAGTTCCCGATGCGTTTTTTCGCCAAGAGTTTGTCGGTCGTCACGCTCGCCGCTTGTGCCTCGTTCTCGCCTGTTGTCGCTGAAGAAAAGTCCGCCGAAAAAGTCTCCGGCATCGACCTGTCGATCTTCAGCGATTCGGTCGCTGCGGGTGACAATTTTTATCGCTATGCCAATGATCGTTGGTTGACCGAAACGGAGATCCCATCGGACAAATCAAACTACGGTATCTTCACCGTTCTGGATGACAACACGCGTGCCCAAGTTCGAACGCTGATCGAACAGGCGGCCGAATCCAATGCGGCGCCGGGCACGCCGAAACAGAAAGTCGGCGATTTGTACGGCAGTGTGCTCGACGTAGAAGCGCGAAACGCCGCGGGGCTCCGCCCGATCGAACCGTTGCTGGCGGAGATCGCGGCGGTCGATTCACAAACCTCGCTGGCAACCACGATCGGCTCACTGCGCCGCGCCGGCGTCGGAGCGCCGCTGGTTCCCTATGTGTCGATCGACGCCAAAAACAGCGATGCCTACACCGTTTACGTGACGCAATCGGGCCTGTCGCTGCCCGACCGCGACTACTACTTGCTGGACGAAGAACGTTACGTCGAGCTGCGCCAAAAACTGCACACGTACATCGCCGATCTGCTGCGGTTTGTCGAGCACCCCGACCCCGAGGCGGCGGCGAAATCGATCGTCGACATCGAAAGCAGGATCGCCAAGATTCATTGGACCAAAACGGAAAACCGTGATCCGATCGCCACCTACAACCAACGAACGCATGCCGAAATCGATGCGATGTTGGGGACGATGAAGTGGTTCGATTACGCCCAAGCCGCGGGGATCGACGCCCTCGACACCGTCGTCGTCCGACAGCCGTCCTACATCGAAGCGTTGGCGGAGCTGTTCGACGAGTTTTCGATCGAGCAATGGAAAGACTACTTCACCTACCACACGATCGACGGTTCGGCGTCGGGGCTGAGCGAAACACTCGAGAAACGCCATTTCGATTTCCACGACACGGCGATCAGCGGAATCGACGTCCAGCAACCACTGTGGAAACGCGGTGTGGACGTCACCGGCGGCGTGCTGGGCGAACTGGTCGGCCAGTTGTATGTCGAAAAACACTTCAAACCCGTCGCCAAGAAACGGATGAACGAATTGGTCGACAACTTGATTCGTGCCTTCCGAGGCCGCATCGAGTCACGCGACTGGATGGGCGAAGGGACCAAGAAACAGGCGCTCGAAAAACTGTCCAAGTTCACGACCAAAATCGGTTACCCCGACGAGTGGAAGGACTACGACAAATTGAAGATCGGTGACGGCGTGCTCGGCGATCATTTGTTGGCGTCGGCCCGGTTCGAATACGAGCGTGACCTCAACAAGCTGGGTGGTCCGATCGACCGCAATGAATGGCACATGACCCCGCAAACGATCAATGCCTACTACAACCCGACGATGAATGAAATCGTCTTTCCCGCGGCAATCTTGCAGCCGCCCTTTTTTAACCTGGCTGCCGATGATGCGGTCAATTACGGCGGGATCGGCGCCGTGATCGGTCACGAACTCAGCCACGGGTTCGATGACAAGGGCAGCAAGTTTGACGGCAACGGCAACCTGCGGATGTGGTGGACCGAAGAAGACCGGGCGGAATTCGAGAAACGCGCCGGCGGGCTGGTCGAGCAGTACAACGGTTTCGAAGCGATCGAAGGGAAATACGTCAACGGCGAGTTGACGCTGGGGGAAAACATCGGCGACTTGGGCGGATTGAGTGTCGCCTATGCCGCCTATCGCTTGTCCCTCGGCGACTCCCCCGCTCCGGTCATCGACGGCCTGACCGGTGACCAACGGTTCTTCCTGGGCTGGGCCCAAATTTGGCGACGGCTGTATCGCGACCCCGAGTTGGTACGGCGACTGAACGTCGATCCCCACAGCCCCAGCGAGTTTCGCGTCAACGGAATCGTCCGCAACATGGATGCCTGGTACGAAGCCTTCGAGGTCAGCGAAGACGACGAGTTGTACCTGGCTCCCGAGGACCGCGTGCGAATCTGGTAGCTGTGAGCTGTTAGCACACAGCGGATGATGACTGCGTCGCTGCCGTCGCCAGACGGCGGTCTTGGCAAGACGGGGGTGGCAGAATGATTCTCCCGCATGATTCTGCCACTTCCAATGATTCCGTTATCGAGAACGCGTTGGTAACGAGCGGACGCAGCGACTGCTACTCCTCGTCGCTGGTGCGTCCGGCGGCCCATTTGCGAACGATCCGCAAACGTTCTTCTTCGGATCCATAGATCAGCGCCATCGCTTCTTCGCCGCCGACGATGTCGAAGGCCGTCAGCACTTCATCTTCATTGAGCAGTTGCTGGGATTGGAACAGACGAACTTCGGCGAGCGTTCGCAAGTTCAGCCCGCCTCCGCTGGCCAACAGCGACCCGATTCGTTTGCTGGCGATGGCAGGGGTCAAGCTGGGAAGTTCCGTGGTGATGGTTTCCCGATCGATGATTCCGAAGAAATTGGCCAACTGCTCGCCGATGTAGTCCCTGGAGGCCATGTTCTTCGTCCGAGCTTTCTGGGCGAATTCGAGTGAATCAATCGTCTTGGAGACCCCCAGCGATTTGCCGGTCGGCACGTGCAGCAGCCGGCAGCGGCTGATGTTTTGGGTGTACTCGCCACGCAGTGGTTTGAGCAGGACATCGAGATGGATGATCAGATCCAAGCCGGCCTTTTGAGCGCGTCGGACGTTGTCCGACGAGTCGCCTTCGCCGAGAAACACGATTCCCGGCCGCCACAGTGGGAGGGAGTCGCCTGCGTTTTCGATCAGTTGGACAAACTCTTCGGAGACCGTTTCCACGCTGCCCGATTCGGAGGTGACATCCGTCATCGCTCGACCGAAGTCGCCCTGGGTGTAACGTCGATCAAACTCTTCGCCCAGGATGGTGGTCACCATTCCCAACGTGTTGGACAGGCTCGTTTCGGCTTCTTCACTGATCATGGTCACGTCGAGGGCGGCGAGCCTGTCGGCCGGACTCAGGGCGGCCGGGGCAGCGGCACGACTGCGGGCACGGCCGGAGCCCATCATCATCATTTCTTGTTCGTACATCTCATCCATGCCGTCCATGTCTTCCATGCTATCCATGTCCTCCATCCCCGGTCCGCCACTGCCGCGGGGGCCGCGACCTCCGCCGGGCACGCCGAAATCTTCTTCCATCCCAAAGTCATCCATGCCGGCTTCCATCCCGCTGTCGTCGAAGCCGCTGCCGAATCCGCCGCGTCCGGCCGGATTGACGTCACCGATCGGTTGCGGATCGGTCGCGTCGCCGCGCACGGCGTATGAGATGCCCCAACGCAATTGCCACGTCGGGCGTTTCATCAGGGGGCTGTACTTGACCAGTTGCAGCTGGTTTTGGGCCGATTCGTACTCGGCGACGATGTGGCCAAAGTAAAGCCGCATGGCCAATTCGTGTTTGCCTTTGGCGTAGGCCACGATGGCATCGTTGAGCAACACGGGGCCGGCTTGGACCGGCGGCGCGGCAGCGGGATCGGCCAAGGTCGCGAAATTCGTCGATTCAAACGCCGAAGTCAGGGCTGCGGAGAGCCGTGCGGCGACCAGGTCTTGGGTGGACATGCCGCGTCCCGGCCGGGAGCGTCCACCCGGACCCGACGATCCGTACATGTCGTAGTCGTATTCCTCCATGCCCATTTCCATGTCCATCTCGTCTTCGTACCCCTCCATCCCCATCTCGTCCTCGTAGCCTTCGGTTTGGGCATGTGCGGGGGGGGCGGAGCAGGCGATCCCGGCCAGGGCGATCGCGATCACGACCAGCGGCATTGCCGCGGCCTTCGGCAAACAAAACAGGTACCCGAACCGTTGCGGAACGTTCATCAAAAGAGTAGCCATGTGCGATCTCGTCAGAAGTTGCGACGAAGGAGACGGCCGACCGTCCCTCATCTGCGGGGCTGAAGTCTGCGGGGCGGAGCCACGATTGACGCGTTAAAAGTGGTGCGTCAATCGGCTCAAAAGCGGTCAATTTCTCAACCGCAATTGCCGGTTACAGCGTATCATAGACGCCTTCAGCGGCGAGTGTTGCATCTCCACCAAGTTGGGAGAATGTAAAAAAGTTTCTCAATGTGCAGAAAAACACCCCCCTCGGTGGGAACCAATCGCCAAACGATCAGTCGAAGTCAACGCTGAGGTCTCGGCATCGAGCTGTACGCGCGGGCAGCTGAACCCGCACGGGGTGTGCCGAACCTTCCACCATTTAGGAATTCACCGGAACGAAATGGGATCACGCCGGCGATCAACGAAAGGTAGCAACGCGAGCAATCGTTCGCGTCGGTTGGATGCTGGAATTTCCCAGCAGGTGGGTGGCGACGAATCAGCCACCGGCGAACGCGAGTTGAAAAAGGCGCGGTCGTCACGCCGTCGTCGTCGACTGATTTTTGAAAGTCTGGGACAGCGGCGTTTGCTGGCGGTCATCAGCGGGTCGGTCTACCACGACCTCGACGGCTCGATGCGTCCGGACCCTTCGGAAGTCCGGCTCGATTCGCGACTGGCGTACATCGATGCCAACGAGAACGCCAACCTGGACCCGGGCGAACCCTACGCGATCGGCGATGACCAGGGCCAGTTCCGGTTCGACGATCTGGCGGCCGGGACGTATCCGGTGCGGTTGTTCGACGGATCGCAGCAGCAACGACAAACCTTTCCGGTGGGCGCCGTGCAGACGCCGTTGCCGGCGTCGTTTCAATCGCCCATCGATGCGATCCTGGCCGGCAATCAGCTCGGCGTGTTGACCGAGGACACGCTTGTACAGGTCGATACGGCGGGCACCCGAACGTCACAGGTCCCCCTGAGCTTTACCGCGACGGCACTGGTCACCGCCACCGCCAACGGCCCGACCGGTGGGGTTTCGGCATCGATCATCACCGGCACCTTCGCCGAAGTTGGACAACAGCGATCAGGCATCTGGTTGGTGCCTGCCGGCGGCGAAGGTCCGCGTTTGATCCAATATTCGGCCGACCCGCGTGCGTTCGCAGCTCCCCAATCCGCCGTCGGAGCCGACGGCAATGGCGTCGTGATCGCTGCCGGCAGCGAACAGGGCGACCCCGGGACGATTCATACGCTGCGGATCACGCCGTCCAGCTCCGGCGACCTGCCGGTTTACGCACAAGTCACGCCGACCCGTGTCACCGTCCCGTCCAGCACCCAAGTGCTCGCGTCAGCCCACTCGGTCGATCTGTCGACAGCTCCCGGAGAAATCGGCAGCCGCAGCGTGATGGCGTGGCCTCAGGTCGCGACGACCGACTCGATGGCCGCCGGCGAGGACGGTTCCACGCCGGCATTGATGGCGACGCTGTGGAGCAACGAAGCGGCCAGCTGGATCTCCGGCACCGAAACGGTAATCGTAGGCGCGACGGAGTTGCTCAGTTTCGATGATGCCTTGGGACTGCTAGCGGTGCGTTATTCCGAAGGCGACGTGGGCATCCTGGATGTCGACGCCGGCTTCGCCCCCCTGCACCGCTTTGCCCCCATGCCCGGCCCGTCCAGTTTCATTCCCGGACAAGAGGCCATTGCGACGGTCACCGCCCGCGATTCGGGCTTTGTGCTGTTGCTACACGACATCCGCGACGGCGAGCTTTTGACGAGCCTTCCGATCGAGACCGAATCGATGGGCAATCCGGTCGGCATTGTCCCAGGCCCGTCGCTGGATTCGTTGTTCCTGCTGGGGGACTCCGGAACCTCATCGGTCAAGTTAAATCAACCGGTGGCGCACCGCGTCGTGGTGGAACGTGAAGACGACGAGGTCGAGATCGAATTCGGCGTGCAAGTCGATGGCGAGAACGACCATCCGAGCGTCCCCGATCGATTCAGTGCGTCGATCCGCGAAGACGCGACGTTCGAAATCGACGCGTCTGAAATCGCCGCGTTGGTTGCCGATGCCAACCGAGACCGGCTGATTTCATTGATCGTCGAAGAACCCGCCCACGGTTCGGTCACGCTCCGTCCCGACGGCGGCCTGAAGTACCAGCCCGATGCCGACTACAACGGCATCGACTCCTTCTCTGTCCGGTTCCACGACGGACAAGCCCCCTCCCAGCCGATTCAATTCAGCGTCTCGATCGCCCCCCAACCCGATCTGCCGCGCGGCATCCGACTGCTCGGTGACGGTGTCCCCGAGCACGCCCAAGGCCGCTACGAAGTCGGTGCGCTCCACATCGACGACGCCGACATCAACAACGACTACGACCTGGAAGTCTACGATCCGCGTTTCATGATTGAAGACGGCATGCTGGTGTTCGTCAACGGAGGCCTGGATTACGAGGTCGAACCAGAGATCTATCTGCTCGTGGCGGGATTCGATCGCGACGCCGGACAGTACTTCAGCCACGACCTGGTGGTCCCGGTCCTGGATGAAAACGATCCGGTCATGGATCTGATGGCGTACTACACGATGGTGATGGAGAACGACGAACAAGCGTTCGTGGCCGAATTGGAAGCGTTCGACCAGGATCGCGGTCAGACCCTGACCTTTTCGGTCGATGACGAGCGATTCGTCGTCCATGGGGACCGACTTTCGCTCAAGGAAGGTGAATCGATCGACTACGAAGCCGAGTCCGTGGTCGTTCTGACGGTCACCGCCAGCGACAATGCGGGAAGCACCACGTCGACCGAGATGCGCGTCCCGATCGTGGATGTCCCCGAAGCGATCACCGAAATCACCTTGTCCAACCAGACGGTGATGGAACTCGAATCGGGCGCGGAGGTCGGGGATGTCCATCTCGATGGTCTCGCGGCCGCTGACAGCTACGAACTGACCGTCGACGATCCACGTTTCGAAATCGACGGATCACAGCTGAAACTCCTGGACGATCGATTCGTCCGCCGCTCCGCCGCCGAACAGATCGAACTGACGATCACCGCCCAAGACACGTCGGCCGTCTTCGATGCCGTCACGGCCACGTTTGTGATCGAAGTCCTGGAGAACGAAACGCCGTTCCACAACGATGACAATCCCTACGACGTCGACGGCAACGGAACCGTGACGCCGCTCGATGCACTGGCCATCATCAATTATCTGAACATTTATGGTCCCGGTCCGGTCGGCCCCGGTGACCCCGGCTACGGATACGACGTCAACGGCGACGGACAAGTCACCGCGCTGGATGCCTTGCTGGTCATCAATATCCTCAACACGCTCCAGAATGGCGGAACCGTCGGCGGCAGCAACCACAGTCCCGCGACCGGGCCAGATGCTGGTGATTCCAACGACCAAGGGACCACCGAAAATTCTCCTGCCGACCGCGCCCCGTCCGGCTCGCCCTTGCAAAACACACCCTTGGTGGACGCGCCACAGGCTGACCCATCACACGGCGGCGAAAACCAGAACACCAGCGGCCCGATCAACGATGCACCGTCCATCGCCGGCACGTCCGCAAATCGATCCGCGATCGTCACCACAGCGGATGCGACGTTGACGTATGAGCAAACGATCCAAGCAACCGATTGGCTTCACCAGATCCGAGACGAAGACCAGAACCCCGAACTGACTCGTGCCATCGACGAGCTGATCACGTTGCTCGATGAATCGAAGGAGTGATCAAGGCGCCTCGGACGTTTTGCCCAGGATCACCGACAGGTACGGTCGTTTGGCGTCGGCGAACAGCCACGGTTTGACGCGGTAGCGAATCCGAGTCTTCTGGTTGGCTTTCATCCAGAACGTCCGCTCGACTTCACGACGCAGCTCCACGGATTTGTCCAGCTTTCGTTTTAAGCTCGATGCCCGGGGCATGTCCGCCCAGAGGACGATTTCCAGCGTCACGCCGGGTTCACGCAGCTTCGACACCGCTTCGGAAATCAGCTGGACGGCGTGCAAGCTGAGTTTCCCGGTGGCCGCGTCCGGTGGCTCGAACGAATCGAACACGACCTGGTCTTCGATTTTCGGCAGCGCGTCCAGGTCCAACTGCGATTCCAACTCGGTAAGGAATTTTTGGAATTGCTCTTTCTCGCGGTCGATGACCCGCTGGTGTTCGTTGACGTCGTCGGGGCCGACATGCTTGTCCGACTTGTCCTTCATGTTCTCCGCCAGGGCATAGATCGGCTTTTGCGCTTCTTGCTGAATCACCTCGTTGGAGCGGCTGCCACTGAGATGACCGGGTTGGCCGGAGCTGGAGAATGCGTTGACGAAGGAGCCGGTACCGGAGTGCATGTTCGCCCCGGTCTGTTCCTTGGCCAATGAATTGAGCACGATAAAAAACGCCAGCAGTGCCGTCATCGTGTCGCCGAACGAAACCAGGTACGCCTTGCTGGGAACGCTCGGCGCCAGTTTTTTCCGTTTGCTCATCGGTTGCCCTCGTATTTTTCAATCACGATTCGAACCATTCGCGAAGTCACGTTGTCGGCGACGCTGGTTCCGATTTGCCCCGGACGGGCGCGTTCGACGTGGTACAGATGGTCTGCCAGCGCACAGACCCGTTGGTCCATGTCACGGTCCGAGATTTCGAACGTGCAGTGAATGCTAAGCGACCTCAATTGAGCGGACAACTTGGCGGCGACTTGCATCCCGCGTTGGGTGAGTTTCAGATTGCGATCGACCAGTTTGTCCAACGGCATTTCAAAGGCGTAGGACTTCATCACGTCCTTTTGACTGGCCTGTTCGCTGACCGCTTCCAAACCGCGTCCGATCGCTTTGGTCGTCATTTCTTTTTCGATCGGCGGCATTTCGCTGCCCTGCATCGCGATCCGAGCCGCCCGCGGACGGATCCGTTGGCTCCACGAGTTGCGATCCAACTTGTCATGTTCATGACCCGCCACACCCGTCGCTCCGGCAGCGCCGAACACGCTGGCGGTGACCTTTTCAAACCGCTCCGGCTCGGTCGTGGCAAACGTCAACAACAGAATAAAGAACGTCATCAACAGCGTGATCACGTCGCTGTACGTCATGAACCACGCCGGGATGTCTTCCGGCGGGTCGTCAGGGGTATCGCTCGCCATCGGTCTAAGCCTTTGCCAAAATCGATCGGCGAGATTTCGGAGACAGGAACCCGAGTAGTTTTTCTTCGACCACCCGTGGACTCTCGCCTTCACCGAGCAAGGCGATGCCGCGAATGATCAATTCACGAATCATCGTTTCTTCTTGGTTGCGCGTTTCCAGCTTTCCGGCCAACGGAATACAGACCACGTTGGCGATCAATGCTCCATAGAGTGTTGTCAACAACGCGGTCGCCATCCCGCCACCGATCTTGCTGGGGTCGTCCAACGAGCGAAGCATCTGGACCAGACCGATCAGGGTGCCGATCATGCCGAACGCGGGCGCGGCTGCACCGGCCGAGTCGACGATCTTCTTGCCCGTCACGTGCCGTTGCTCGATGTACGCCAGTTCGGTTTCCAGCGTCCGCGCGACGTCTTCGGCCGGGACGCCGCTGATCAGCGATTCCAAGCCCCGTCGCATGTAGTCGTCTTTGATCTCGGCGGCTTGATCTTCCAATGCTAGCAAGCCGTCTTTACGAACGACTTCGGCGAACTTTTTGAATTGCGCGATGGTTTCCTGGGCGCTGGGCAACTTGAACAGGAAGCACTTCAAGATGACGCCGAAGGCGCCCAGGTTGTACTTGAGGGGAAAGTTGATCAGGGAGGCCGCCGTCGCACCCCCGAACACGATCATCATGCTGGGGGGATCGATGAACGGCCCCAGGCCGCCTCCACCCATCGCGATCGAGGCCAGAATCAGACCGAACCCCAGGATCAGTCCGATGATTGTTGCGATATCCATTACAGCCGAGTTCTCCCCCGCGACACCGAATTGCCGCCCCTTAGTGTTCGCAGCCGGGGCCCGTGCGGAGGCATCCTGGTCTGCGTTGGAATCGAGTATCAAAACCGTCTTTCGATTCTTAGTTCACCGGTAGAGATCGACCGAATTGCCATCGACTCAGCCCCACAGGATGGCCTAATTGAGGGAACACCCTCACCGACAGACGGCGCCGAGACGGGGTTTCGCCAACATTCTCCGCAACTTGTCCTTAACCCGGACAGCTTAACAGGCCGATACAAACGGTATGTCTGGAATATTTTACCAAATGGATCTGTTGGGCTCGGCCGTCAACGCTTCGGAAAAAAGCCATCGCGTTGTCAGCCAGAACATCGCTAATGTCAACACGCCTGGCTACAAGACCAAGCGTTTGGAATTTGAGCGTTTGTTGGCTCAGCTTCAATCCTCCGAGGCCAAGGACGGGGCCGGCACTGAATTGCCGGTCAAGGATTTGGAGGGATTGGAAGAGCGGGTGGACGGGAACAATGTCAACTTGGAGAAGGAAGTAGCGGAACTGAAGGAGAACGCGTTGGCGTTTCAAGCCTTTTCGCACTTACTGGCATCCAGGGTTTCCACCATGCGGCGTGCCATTTCGGGCTAGGGGTGGTTTTGAGAGTTACCCCGACAATCAAACACAGTGACGAAGGAACGCATTGATGGTTCGATTTCCAACGATTGACATCGCCGCCTCCGGCCTCGCCGCCGAGCGGTTTCGGATGGAGGTGACGGCCAACAATATCGCCAATGCCGGCACCACGATGACGGACACCGGCGAGCCCTACCGTCGACAGGCGGTGGTGTTTGCCGCGGGGCTGGATCACGCCCATGGAAAACATGGCGGTGCGGCGATGCACGGGGTCGAAGTGGTCGGCGTCGAAGGCGACAGCAGCGAATTTCCGACCCTGTACAACCCGGCGCACCCACACGCCGACGAGAACGGCTTCGTGAAACTCTCCAACGTCAAGATTCCTGAAGAAATGGTGGACCTGATCACGGCCAGTCGCTCCTACGAAGCGAACTCCAAAGCGATCAGCGTCTTTAAAGAGATGGTCGAACAAACGCTCACACTGCTCCAAGGAGGCCAGTGATGTCTGCCCTGCCCCCCATCGGTCCGAATCCGTTGGCCACCAACCCCGTCACCACGACGGGGTCGCCCAACATCGCCTTCCCCACCGCGGTCGAAAAGCCCGAGGCGGGGGATCGCAATCTGTTCATGGACCTGATGGCCCGTGCCAACGAAGACCAGATCCGATCCGAAGAAGCGATCCAAGGCCTGGTCTCGGGTGAAAACCAGGACGTCCAGCAAGTCGTCATGGAGGTCGTCAAGGCCGAGATGTCGTTTCAAGTCTTTATGGAAGTCCGCAACAAAATCGTCGATTCCTACAACGAACTGATGCGCATGCAATTCTAGCCAACCCCCTGCAGTTTTAGACGACCTTCGTGTTACCTCCCAAACGCGACTTTCGCTTGCTTGATTTGCCTTGAACGTTATCCAGCCCTATATCGATGCCCTCCTGAATATCTGGCGGCACAGCTCTCCTTCAGCAAGGATCGGAATCCTGCTGTTGGCGGTGCTGTGTGCGGTCACCGTTGGAGGCGTGGGCTATTGGTCGGTCCAACCCAGCTACGTCGTGCTGGTCAGCCAGGCCGAAGGGGACCAAGTCGATCGTGTGATCAACGCCTTGGACAAGGCCGGGATCGATTACCAACTCTCCGGAGCCGGCGGGAATCTGTTGGTCGACAAACGCGATTTCGCCAAAGCCCGTTTGTTGGCACGCACCAATGGCGTTGCAGACGCCGGGGCCGTCGCCGATCTGCCCATGGGGGGTGCGTTCGGCAGCCCGACCGAACGCCGCAACCGAGCGCGTTTGCAAAAGCAACAAAGCCTCGCCTCGACGATCAAGAAACTCGAGATCGTCGAAAACGCCGACGTTCACCTGAACATTCCCGACAAGGGCCCGTTCGAACGCAAAACCTCTCCGCCCTCGGCCAGCGTCATGCTGACCCTGCGTTACGGAGCCCGGTTGAACGACCAGCAAGCCGCCTCGATCGCTTCCTTTGTCGCCTATGCCGTCGAAGACCTGCGTCCCGAAGCCGTTCAAATCACCGACCGAGACGGTCGCAGCTATACCGTGCCGGACGAGCAGGCACAGCAAATCGGTAGCCAAGTCGAGTACATCGCCGAGGCCGAACGCAAACTGGCCCACAAGGCCGAATCGCAACTGCTGCAGTTCCTTGGCTATGGCAACGCCAGTGTCCAAGTCAGCTTGGACATGACGTTCACCCAGGGTTCGACCAAAACCACCAAATACGACGCCGACGGCGCCGTCCCCAGCCAAGAAGACTTGATCTCCGAAACGACCACCAACACCGCCCCGGCCGCCGTCGGTGCCGCGGGAGTTGCGTCCAATTTGAATTCACGCAGGGGGGCGACCGGCACCAGCAACATTCTCAACAAGACCGAAAACGTCAAAACCAGCTACCTGGTCCCGATCACCGAAGAAACGCAAGCCAATTCCACGCCCGTCCGCAATTTCCTCAGCGTCAGCGTCCTGGTCAACTCCGAAGCCAACGGCATCAAGGGCGAAGACGGCGCGTTGACGCCGGGGCTGAACGAAAAAGTCAGCGCGATTGTCAAGAATGCGGTCGGTTTTCGCGACGACACCGACACCATTTCCGTCGAAATCCTGCCATTTCCCGAGCCCTTGCTCACCATGACGGCTCCGGAAAGTACGTTTGACTGGACCAAGATCACGTCGATTGTTGAAAAGGCATCACTTGCGATTGCCGCCCTGCTGGCCTTTGTGTTAGGCCTCATGCTGCTCCGCCGGTTCGGACCGGCCAGCAAACCGGGCGGCATCGGAGCCGATCAACAAATCGACGGTACCCGCCTGGAAAACGTCAGCGAATTGTCCCGGATGATCAAAGAAAACCCCGAAGTGTTTGCACAGGTCGTTCGATCTTGGTCCGGAGCCGATTCCGATCGAGATTCCGATAAACGCAACGCCGCGTGACCACAGGAGGGTTGGCAACGATGAAGATGATGTTGACTCGACCCGAGCGTCTCGCGCTGCTCTTGCACCTGATGGGGGACGAGGCCACCGAGATGGCCCGGCAAGATCTCTCCGGCGAAGCCTTGGACGAACTCGATCAGGCACTCAAGGACTTTGAGTCCTATCCGCCCAGTCAGGAAGAAGTCGATATGGTCCTCGGCGACTTTGAAGACTACTTCCACATGGCTCTGCAGACGGTCGATAAAAAGGACCCCACGCCGGAAGACGAGCAGCACGACGACGACGGCCCCAAGATCCTGCAGATCGCCGAAGAAAGCTTTGACGTCGAAATCGAACCGACCAAACGCTTCACACCGCCAAAATTGACCGGCGACACCGTTCGCGATCTCAACTTGATGCACCCCTATCAAGTCGCCCAGGCGCTCAAGAACGAAAACCCGGTCGCCACCGCGATCGTGCTGCGCAAACTGGCCAACGAACACGCCGCGAAAACACTCGAATTCCTGCCCGAAGCGGTTCGCCCCAACGTGTTCCTGCAACTGGCCCAGCCGCTGACCGTTTCATCGTTGATCCAAGAACGCATTCTCGCCAAAGCACTGCAGTTGTCGCTTCAGGTCGAAGAGCGTGAGACCGAACAGGAAACCACCTCCCAGATGGCGAACCTGATGCGTTCGCTCCCCAGGGCGCTCCGCAAACCGATGCTCGACGAACTGGAAAAACGCGACAGCGACCTGGCCGAAACCGTTCGAAATCAACTCTACCGCTTCGAAGACATCGAGAAACTCGGTGACCGAGACCTGCAAAAACTGCTCGGACAATGCCAGACCGATGCCCTGGTCTGTGCCCTCCAGCAGGTCGATGAATCCTTGCTGACGTTCATCTTGTCCAACATGTCCAAACGGGCCAAGGAGTCGCTGCAAGAGGAAATGGAATTCAAGACCAACGCGACCGAAGAGGAGATCATGGAGGCACGGGGTTCGATTGCCAAAATCTTGGCCGGCCTGTGCGAAGCCGGTGAGGTGAAAATCGATTGACATGGCTGTGATTCAAATCCCCTTCGATCAATCCCTGGCCAACGTCACCGTCGCACGCGGCCCACTTGCGATGCCGTCGACCAGTGGCGTGTCCAGCGCCGCGATGAATGTCTCGGCGAATGCTCCGGCAGCATCAACACCGAACGCCCGGTCCGCCGCGGAGTCCCGCGACGACATCGCCGCCTCCGCACTGAAGACACTGCAATCGATCGAGCAGCAACTCCAGCACCTCGACGCCAAACTCGAGCAAGAGTTTTCCTCAATCGGTGTGCAGCTGACCGCGGCGGCCACGCAATTGGCCAAGCAGGCCCTCGGCAGCGACAGCAGCCTTGTCGAAGAACGCGTCGCACACTTCGCAAACATTTTGCTTCGCCAAGTGCACCCCAGCCAATCCGCGGTCATCTTCGTGAACCCGGACTGTGTCACGCCGTTGGAATCCTGGTTGTCCCAAGTGGAATACGAGGCGATCGAGATTCAAGCCGATGCCACGGTCCAGCCGGGCGACTGCCGAATCGAATCCAACGGCAAGGGCTTCCTCGCGTCACTGGAATCGTTCCTCGACGCCGCGGGGAAACAGATGTCGATGATCAGGGGAGACGCCTAGCATGCTGACGTCGACGCTGCGAAACGACCAATGGCTTCAAGCGACCGGGCGCTTGCAAAGCGTCGAAGGCCGGATGTGCGCGACCATCGATGCCGGGCTCGGTGAGCTGGTGCAAATCACCTCGTCGACCGGCCAGAGCGTGTTGGCCGAAGTGATCGGGTTCAACGACGATAAAGCGCAATTGATGCCCTATCATTCCGGCGTCGATTTCCAACGTGGCAACGTCGTGGTGTCCACCGGCAAACGGATGCGTGTCCCCGTCGGTCGCCAACTGCTCGGACGTGTCATCGATTCGCTGGGACGCCCGATCGATTCACTCGGTCCGATCCATTGCGACGCCACGGCCGAACTGCACTTTGAATCACCCGATCCACTGACACGTCCGCTGATCCGCCAGCCTTTCGTCACCGGCGTCCGTTCGATCGACGGGTTGCTGACGATGGGGCAAGGCCAACGGGTCGGACTGTTCGCCGGCAGCGGTGTGGGCAAGAGCACGCTGTTGGGCGAGATCGCCAAACACGCCTTATGCGACATCAACGTCGTCGCCATGATTGGCGAACGTGGGCGAGAGGTCCGTCCCTTCATCGAAGACACGCTGGGAAAAGAAGGCCTGGCCCGATCCGTCGTCATCGTCTCGACCTCCGACCAGCCGCCTTTGGCCCGGATCCGTGCCAGCGAATCCGCCGTCGCGATCGCCAGTTGGTTTCGCTCGCAAGGCATGAACATCCTGTTCATGCTCGACAGCCTGACCCGTCTGGCACACGCACAACGCGAACTCGGGCTGCTGCTCGGCGAACCGCCCACGTCGCGCGGCTACACCCCCAGCGTGTTCCAGAAGATGGCCCAGTTGCTCGAACAGCTCGGGACCAGCGACAAGGGCGTCATCACCGGTCTGCTGACGGTACTGGTCGACGGCGACGACATGAACGAACCGGTCGCCGATTCGGCGCGGGCGATCCTGGATGGACACATCGTTCTGGATCGAAAACTCGCCCACGAAGGCCACTTTCCCGCGATCAACGTGCTCAAGAGCGCCAGCCGGCTGTTCAAAGAGGTCACCGACAAACCGCATCAGCAGCAAGCCGCCAGCATCCGCCGGGTCTTGGCAAAGTACTTCGAAGTCGAAGATCTGATCCAAATCGGCGCCTATCAAAAAGGCGCCATGCCGGATTCCGATCGCGCGATCGAGACCTACCCCGAGGTCAACCGGTTCTTGCGACAGGCCATGGACGCACCGAGCACGTTGGCGTCGACCCAAGCCGGTCTCAGTAGGCTGCACCAACTGATCGGGCAGCCACAATGAGCGAATTAAAGAAAAAGATCGATCGAATTCGTCGCATTCATTCGCTGGAAACCAGTCAGTTGAATGTCTTGATCGGAGAACTCGCTCGCATCGATGCGATGTTGGCGTCGCACCAAAAACGACTCGATGAATTCGAAGCGTTAAAACGGCAGGGGCTGGAAATCAACCAGGACTGTTCGATTGAATCGCTCACGCAAACCAATCTCTGGATCGACAGCATCGATCGTTCCATCAAAATCGTCCGCGAAGTCCTCTCCAAATGCGAATCCGAGCGTGCCGAGGCGCGTTCGCGCGTGATGGATCAACGCACGCGGGTTCGCGGACTGGAAATCCTGATGGACCAGCGAAGGCTCGAATTTGATGCAGACGCCATGACGCAACAAATGTTATTGGCAGATGAAAACGCGCTTAAAAAGTACGCAAGGAATTAGAACATGAAAGCGATCATTACGGCGATGATTACCTGCGCCGTCATTTTCGGCTTGTCTGCCGGTGCAACCCAGTTCCTGCTCAAAAAGACGCCCGCCGATCTGGAGGCCACCGACTCGGCCGATCCGACCGAACCGCGGGGCGAACTCGCCGCCGACGAAGCGATCGATCCCCAGGGGGATGCCGTCCCCGTCTCCTTTCGCCCCGATAACAACGTCTCGGTCGAAGCCGTGCTGCAGATGAGCGACTCGATCAAACGCATGGAGCAGGAACTCGCCGAACGCGAAGAACGCGTCAAACGCGACGAGATGAGGGTCAAATTGATCTTCGATGACCTGGCCACCGAACAGGACGAATTGCGTGCGTTCAGCGAAGGCATCGACACCAAATTGGACATGCTGAGCCGGATGACCGAAGAATTGAAATCGACCTTGTCCGACGTCGAACAGAAAAAGACAGAACTCGAAAAACTGACCAAAAAGGCGGACACCAAGAAGGTCAACACGGTGTCCAGCGCCGACACCCAAGCCGATGAAGTCAAAGGCTGGTTCGAAGGCCTGCAACCCGAACAGGCCGCCGAATACATTCGCGAATTCTCCAACAACGGCAAGATGGGCTTTGCCGCTTCGCTGCTGCAGAAGATGCCCGACCGCCAAAAGTCGAAGATCCTGGGCGCCATGAACGACCCGATTCTGGTCGACCAGTTGATCGAAGCCTTGACAAACAAATAGCAACCGGATCCAAGGATGGAAATTGAAGACGTCGTACTGATCGGTCGTGAGTTTTTCGCGATGGCCTTGCTGCTGACCGCGCCGGTCGTCGTGGTCAGCCTGGTCGTCGGTTTGCTGATCAGCATCGGCCAAACCGTCACCAGCATCCAGGAACAAACGCTCTCGTTCGCACCCCGAATCGTTTGCGTGGTCTTCGTGCTGATCTTCATGTCCAACTGGTACCTCGTCACGCTCCAGAACTACACGCTGGGCTTGATGACACAAATGGTCGAATTTGTGAAATGACCGGCGACGTTGTCCTGTTTTTATTGGTGCTCGCCCGCGTCTCGGTATTCGTCGCGTTTTTTCCGCTGTTCAGCAAGAAACAACTTCCCAACCAGGTCAAAGCGGGACTGGCGACGGCGCTCTCTGTTTTTTGGTTGGCCGATGCCAAGAACGTGATGCCCCAACTGTCACTCGACGACGTCGGCAGCTTGCTGTTCTTGTTTCTGGTGTTCAAAGAGATTTGTATCGGCTTGTTGCTCAGCCTGGTGCTGGGGCTGTTTTTTTGGCCGGCGCGAATCGCCGGGTCTTACATCGCCCAGGAACTCGGGCTCTCCCTCGCTGCGATCAGCGATCCGGGCAGCCAGGATTCGTCGACGCTGGTCTCACGTGTCTTCGAAGCCTTTTCGATGCTGTTGTTCTTTTCGCTCAATCTGCATCACTTCATCATCCTCTCGCTGCACCTTTCGTTCAACGAGACGATGACGCGGGTGGGCCTGCTCGAATTGCCCACCGAAGAATTGGTGACTGCCTTCAATCGGACCAGCGATTACGGACTGTTGATCGTCGCGCCCCTGCTGGTGCTGTTGATGTTGGTCACGCTGGTTCTGGCGTTCCTCAATCGCGCCGCGCCGGCGATGAATCTGTTTTCGGTCGGCATGTCGATCCGCGTCGGTTTCGGCGGCCTGTTGCTGTTTCTGTTTTGCCCGATCCTGTTCGGTGCGGTCGAAATCTATTTCTATCGCGTGCAAGAAGACATCGAATACCTGATGCAATCGTTGTTGGGGTGATCGATGGCCGAGAATCAAGATCGCGATCAGAGGACCGAGGAAGCAACACCGCAGCGGCTGCGCAAAGCCCGCGAGGATGGCCAAATCGGGTTCAGTGCGGAGCTGGTCGGCGGAGTGATTCTGGCGACGACCGCGTTTTTCTATTGGTCCTTGGGAGATTGGTTCTTTGGCACCCTCACGGGATCCATCGAACACCGCATGACCGAATTCGAGGAAGTGGTGGTTGATCCTCGTCTGCTGGTCAAAGCCTTTATCGACGAAACCCTTCGCATCGGCGCGGCCGTGATGGCGATCGTCGCTCCCCTGGGCATTCTCGCGGCAGCCACCGGACTGCTGCAAACCAGTTTCAACCTCAGCTTTAAACCCTTGGAACTGAACGTCGACAAACTGAGCGTGATCAAGGGGTTCCAGAAAATCTTCTCGATGCAGAGCGCCGTCCGCGGAGCACTTTCGCTGGCCAAAGCCGCCGTCATCGTCGCCATCGCCGTCTTTGTCGGTCAATCAAAGATCGACCAGATCACGACCTCCGGATTCGGTTCGATTCAAGAGCTGATGTTTTTTCTCGGCGGATTATTGGTCCAATGCTCACTGGCCATTGCCGCCACGATCACCTTCATCGGCATGATCGACTTGGGATTCCAAAAATGGAAACACCTGGAAGACATGAAGATGAGCCGGCAAGACATCAAGGAGGAACACAAATCGTCCGAGGGTGATCCGATGGTTCGGGCACGGATCAAACAACTGCAAGCCGAAATGGGGCGTAAGCGGATGCTTTCGGACGTGCCCAAGGCGTCCGTCGTCATCACCAACCCGACCCACTTCGCCGTCGCGGTTCAATACGACCGCGATAACATGGAAGCGCCGATCGTGATCGCCAAGGGAGCGGACTTCGTGGCGAAAAAGATCATCGCGATCGCCAAGGAAAACGGTGTGCCCGTGGTCGAGAGAAAACCGGTGGCGCGATTCCTGTTCAAAAACGTCGAAATCGGCAACGCGATCCCGTTCGAGTTGTACCAGGCGGTCGCCGAAATCCTGAACTTCGTCAATCGCATGCGTTCGGCGATCTAACGCTTCAACGCGATCAGGTGAACGCCCATGTGTTGGCAAGGGGCGACGCCGCAACCCCTTGCTTACGCGTCCGGGCTAACGTCTTCGCCACCGCCCAAGAACGCCGGGCGAATGCCCATCAACCAGGCCGTTGCCAAGGCGCTGACCGGCGCCAGGAAGCTCAGCAACGCGCCCATCTTGACGGAGTCTTGGATCGGTCCCGGATTCGGGAATGCAGCGGTCGAGACGAACAGGGCCACGGTGAACCCTAAACTGGCGATGCAACCGATCACTGCGACGTGTTTGAGGTTCATTCCGCCGGGCAAATCGAGTTTTAACACGCGAACGGCGAAGTAGCTGAAAGCGAAAATCCCGAGGGGTTTGCCCACGAACAGCCCCATGGTCACCAGCCAGGTTCCCGCACCGACACTCGACAACACCACGCCGGCGTTGACCAAGGCGAACAGACCCAAGATCAGCTCGACGGGTTCTTTCCACCAATGCTCGAACTGGTTCAATGTATCTGTTTCTTCACCGGTTTCGGCAAACAGTCCCGCATCAGTGTTCGCGTGGGGCAAGGTGGCGATGATGGGCACCAAACCGAGTGCCGCGTGAATGCCGGCCATGTAGAACGAGATCCAACTCATGATTCCCGGGATGGCCAAATACCACCAGAAATTTCGTATCCCGCTGCGTTTGAAACCCAAGCCTGTCGTGACGGCGATCGCCGTCAGGCCCAACCATGCGAGGTTGACCTCGCTGGACGGATAAAACACCGCCAAGATCGCCAGCCCCAAGGCATCGTCGGCAATCGCCAACAGCAGCAAGAACGAAATCGCCGGATGCCCGTTGCCGAAGATCAAACGCGCAATCAGATAGCTGAACGCAATGTCGGTCGCACAGGGGATCGCCCATCCGTTTCCAAGTTCGGAGTATTGCCCCACGGCAACGGCACCGACCAGATAGACCACCGAAGGACCGACCACACCGCCGGCGGTTGCCAACAGGGGTGTCGCGGCGGTCCGCATGTTGGAGAGTGCCCCACCGGGCAAAATCGATTCCCAAACTTCTTTGGCGGCAATGGCAAAGAACAATGCCATCAGAATATCGTTGACCACAAAGTGGAATGTCAAACCATGACCGCCGTGATCACCGTGCCCGGATCCGGCAAACGGCCACAGGTTGACGTGCACAAAGTTGTGATACGAATGCCCGGAAAACAAGCCATCGGCGTTGGCCCACAACAAGGCAGCCAACGATCCCAGGACCAGGAACATGGAGTTGTTGTATAGGAATGATCGAACCGGATTCGCATTCGTCGATGCTGTCGCCATCAGGCTTTATCTCATCATCTACTTGGTAGGGAAGCACTATCTTGGAGGTCTCGCAAGCGTAGTTCGCGGTTAAAGCGGGGCGCCAGAAGTTCGCCGGCATGACTGACGATTGCCCCTCAATCGCAAGTCATTGACGTCGGATCGCCAAGACTGAGGGACAACCGTCACGCGTGAGACTCGCCGTCATTGGCGTGTGAAGCGTGAATGCCGTTGGTGTCCAGCCTTGAGGCGCATCCCCACGCGCTGCGAAGCAGCGAAATGGGCGGCTAAAGCCTGCACACCAGCGCAGGTTGGTGTCCAGCCTTTAGGCGCATCCGGGTCGCTGCTCCGCAGCGAAATGGGCGGCTGAAGCCTGCACACCAGCGCAGGTTGGTGTCCAGCCTTTAGGCGCATCTGCTCGCTGCGAAGCAGCAAGATGGGCGGCTAAAGCCTGCACACCAGC
>NZ_JBFHKV010000008.1:0-24806 GCF_041595215.1 Stieleria sp.
AGCGCCACCCAACGCGCCAGCCGAGCGTCTCGCGCACACCACACGCTGCCGGTCGCCCCGGTGCCGAGCCGTTTGCGGATTTCAAACCGCCCCAGCCAAACCTTGTCACGATCCAGCGTGGCCAACTCCGCCAAGCGGCTCGACGTCGGCAAGCGCCGACTGTTCAGATCGCTGGCGGGAACCTTGACCGTCTGATCGCGGGTCTCTTCGGCGTCGCGGTACGCCGCGTCGATGGCGTCCAGTTCCTGCGTCAACTGAGTCCGCCAGTCTTTGGGCACCCCGGCCAGAAACGGAGCCCGCTCGACCTCGCCTTCTTGAAGCGACGCTTCGTAGGCATCGCACAACCGATCGATCGTGATCCACTTCTCGCGTGAATCTTCTGCGGACCCCCCGTGCGAATCAGGTTTGCCGGTGTTCATCGGAGTTCTCCAAGATCGGACTCCACAATCGACGGATCAAATTCAGTTTTCGCTCCACCGTCCGCGTGGCGCAGCCGAGTTGCTCGGCGATCTCCTCGTTGGTAAACCCATGCAACTTCAACGACACGATCCCGCGCAACGTCGCTTCGGAAAGCTGTTCCAAAAACTGCTCGATCGCTTCATTGGACGCCGCCTGTTCGGCACCGGAGCGTTGGTTCCTGTCGCGAACCGCGTCGAGCGGATAATCTTCATGCTTTCGTCCCACACGTCGCGAAGCGAATTCAATTCGCGAGGAACTCGGGTTGGCCCCGTCACCGAGCGATAACCCGTCGCCGAGCGATAACCCGTCGCCGAGCGATAATCGGTTGCGTCCGCCCGCCAGCGGGCCCGACCGGGACACGCCGGGGTTTGACGAACCCGTTTGGGGCTCCAGGCGATCCAACCGGTTTGACTTGAGCGAGGCGCCGTTTGCCGACTCGCCGGCCTGGGGTTCTGCGGGACGACGTCCGCCTTCACCGCCGCGGCACAACGCGTTGTCGTAGCGGACCGAGTCGATCGCTTTGTTTCGTGTCAGTCGCGCCAAGATCGCCCAAGCCTGTCCGCCGGTGACGAGCGCGTCCAACTGGCCCGTTTCGATCCGGTCGAAAAAACTACGGAAGGCGCTTTGGGCAACATCTTCCTCATCGGCCAAACCGCCGCCGGTGGTCAGCCGAGTTCGCGCGACACGCTCGACCTGGCCACGGTAACAACGATACAGCTTTGCCGCGGCGGCCTGGCGTTCTTCATCGGTTCCCGCCTGACGAAGCTGATTCAAGATCAGGGTGATTGAGCTTTCAGACATAAGCATTGAGGCGGGGAGGGGGTGAAAAGCAACGTCTCAAAACGTCGAGCCGCCTATCTCCATCTGCTCACAGTCTGACATATCTTGGACCGTTTTGTCAAAGTTGTTCTCCGACATTTGAGCGATTACCCGCCCCCCCAACGAGATCCTCGAAGGGCTGCCAGTTGACCCTCGCCGACGAAGCCTCGCCCGTCACGGCGACCGCAGCGGAGGCGATGTACCCTTCTCTTGGTGAAGAGCATACAAAACTCCACTGCTTTTCCATGTCCAGTCCCGGCGTCAGGAAACGAATCACAGGTCGCTCCGATTCGATTTGATCAAACGCGAAATCGGCCAGGGGCGTGTGCAACCCCGTCCCGATGGCTTTGATGAAGGCTTCTTTGAGGGTCCAGATCCGCAGAAAGAAGTATTGCTGCAACTCGCTCGGCTGGCGACGCAAAAACTGCACTTCCGGCTCGGCAAAGTACCGTTCGGCCAGTTCGGTCGAAGTGCGACGGTGAATCGATTCCACATCCACGCCGACCAAATCGACCTGCGGATCGGCGACGCCGCATAAAACCAGCCCGTCGGTGTGCGCGATATTGAACGGCTGAATCGCTTCATCAGGCATCACGACTTGCGGTTTGCCGTGTTGGCCCATGCCGAAACGAATCTCCTGGGGCGCCACGTTGCGGGCTGCCAGCAGACGGCGCGCCATGGCGCGACCGACGACATGTTGATTGCGAGTGGTGGTGCGTTGGAAACGATCGGCGTGGATCAGTTCATCCTGGGCCAGCCAACGTTCACAGCGGCGTTCAAATTCGCCCCGCTGGTCGGTCGACGTCGCCGCATGCCAGACACGCAGGTGGCAGGGTTGCGACTGTGCCTCAGAGGTCTCGGGGTGCATGGTGGTCACGACGCCTGGTCGGTGGGATCCGCCGCCACGCAGCGAGTGTCGCTTCGCCGCAGATCGGACAGCGATAACAGTCGCGGACGCAGTTCGCCGGCCAGAAAAAAGGACCCGCAGATGATCAACGTTCCGCCACCTGCCGACCCGATGCCCACGTCGAGTGCGAGCTGTGGATCCTCGACACAGCGAATCTTCACGTCTCGGTCCCGTCCGCTTTGCAGCGTGTCGCCGAGTGGGGCGAACGCGTCGACCAACTGATCAGCCGACACCGCGCGTGGATTGGTCGTGTAGCGGGTGCAGATGATTTCGTCGGCAATCTTGCCGAGTTCCGCGGCCATCAACGAGACGTCCTTGTCTCGACTGGTTGCGAAGATCACGACGAGGGGGCGGCTGTACTGCCCGGTTGAATTCAAATCGCAGTGACCAACAGGCGGCTCGATCACGCGGCGGCTGATCGTTTGGCACAAAGCCAGGATCGAATCGTGATTGTGTGCGGTGTCCAGCACCACTTGGATGGGGGCCGATTCGAGGGGCGATTGCGGCTGCAACCAAAACCGCTCCAATCGCCCCATGCAGCGGACGCTTTGTAGCCCCGCGGCGATCTGTTGGTCGCTGACGGACAATCTCTTGTCGACGTGCGGGCCCTTGGCGACGTGGTGGCTGTTCAACAGCCGGATGATCGAGATGGCGATGGCCGCATTGTGAACCTGGTGTGCCCCATCGAGCGCGAGGAACAGCGGCAAACCGTCGGTCGATTCCCCCGCAGCTTGATCCCCAGAGGCCTGATCCCGCGAGGCCAGTTCGGCGGCGGAGGCGTGGTAGACGAATTGACTGCCGACGGCCAGTTGCGGGCCGATGCGAACGTCAAAGTCCAGGCCTTTTTCAAACAGCACGCTGCCGCCGCGTCGGGCGGCCCGGCGGATCGCCGCCTGCGCCTCCGGTTGAACCGCCCCGGAGACGACCGGCACGCCGCCTTTGATGATCCCGGCTTTCTCGGCCGCAATTTCCCCGATCGAGTCTCCCAGGACGCGTTGATGGTCCAGGCCGATCGAGGTGATCGCCGCAACGGTGCTGGCACAGACATTGGTGCTATCGAGGCGGCCGCCGAGGCCGACTTCTAAGACAATCACGTCGCAGTCGTTGCGGTCGAAGTGCAGCACCGCCATCGCCGTGGTCAATTCGAAAAACGACACCGGGTTGCCCGATGCATCGAGCGGATCGACCACGGGGGCAACCCGTTGGACCAACTCGATCAGGTCCTGGTGGCTGCAAGGCACCCCATCGATGCGAAAACGTTCTTCCAGATCGGTCAGGTGGGGCGACGTGTACAGGCCGACGCGATAGCCGGCGGCGGTCAGAATCTGGCTGACCATGGTCGCGGTGGACCCTTTGCCCTTGGTGCCGGCCAAATGGATCAGGGGGACTTTGGGGCCGCGATCGCCTTGCCGGCCGGACGGCTGTTGATCTCCGCCTTCGCCGCGGGGTCGGCGGTGGAGGTAGCCGCCGAGTCCGAGCTGTTGAAACAGTTCTTCGGTGCGTTCGAGCCGAAAAAGATGGTCATTTCGGCTGCCAGCGGTTCGTTCGTAATCGATCCGGTCATAGAGGTACGCGACGGCCTGCTGGTAGTCCGATCGGCGACTTGGCGGTTCGACGTTGCGCGGATCAAGCACGAAGTGGTCTGGAGCAAGGGGAATTTGGCGTTGGGGTGCGGGCGCTGGCGGCCTGTCGGTTTCAGCAAGGGTCTGCGCCGCGCCCTCGGTTACACGTCGGGCCAGCGCTACCGCGTTGAATTCGGAATATCGACACAATCGACAGGCTGCTTGCCGAGCCGCCTCTCGCTTCGCCCGCGGGCGCCGCGGTATTGTGCCAAGGCCGGTACCGCCTTGGCAACGACGCATCGTGGCGAAGACTTATAAAAAGAGTCTGGCGGAAAATGTCCGAACCGCCGGTAGCAATCTCGCGTAGCGTAACCAACCCTCAATATTCCGGCTGGATTTTTAGACAGGGCCGACTGTTTCTGCCTTATCAGCCCACCCTTTTGCCCTTTTCTACGGAAGCCTTTGTTCGTGGATACCGATTCAACCGCCGTCGCGGACTCCGCCGACGAAAACACCCCCGCCGGCGCCGCTCCGGTCGCCGCCCGCTCCACTGCGACGGGCAGTGATGTCGTCATCGAAACCCGCAACTTGAGCAAGATTTACAAGGATTTCTGGGGCCGAAAGAAAGTCCACGCATTGAAATCCTTGGACATCGAAGTCCGCAAGGGCGAGATCTTCGGGCTGCTCGGCCCCAACGGCTCTGGCAAGTCGACCACGATCAAACTGATCTTGGGCTTGCTGTTCCCCACCAGCGGACGTGTTCTGGTGTTTGACAAAGACGCCACCGAAACCAAAAAGAACGAGCAGATCGGCTACCTGCCCGAAGAATCCTATCTGTATCAGTTCCTCAACGCCGAAGAGACCCTGGATTTTTACGGACGCCTGTTCGACATGTCCGGGCGGCAACGAAAACAACGCGTCGAGGAACTGCTGACGCTGGTCGGGTTGCAAGGCGCCCGCCACCGCCAACTGCGTGAATACAGTAAAGGGATGCGGCGCCGCGTCGGCTTGGCCCAGGCGCTGATCAACGACCCCGACCTGATCCTGTTGGACGAGCCCACCACCGGCTTGGACCCGATCGGGATCCGCGAGATGAAGGACCTGAT
The DNA here is from genome assembly GCF_041595215.1 of Stieleria sp. NCBI lineage: Bacteria > Pseudomonadati > Planctomycetota > Planctomycetia > Pirellulales > Pirellulaceae > Stieleria > Stieleria sp. The sequence goes on from NZ_JBFHKV010000008.1 coordinate 4,854, forward strand.
CTTGGCCCTTCGCGATCAAGGAAAAACCATTCTGCTGTGCAGCCACCAACTCGGTGACGTGCAGGACGTTTGTGATCGTGTCGCCATCTTGCACCAGGGCGAACTGAAAGAACTCGGACGTGTGACCGACCTGCTGAAGGTCCAAGACGTGACCGAAGTCCACGCCAGTGGGCTCAGCGAAGAGGCCAAGAACGAAATTCGCGAGGTCATCGCGCGGCACGGCGCGGACTTGAAATCGATGGACAACCCGACCGCGACGATGGAGGACTTGTTCCTCAACATCGTCCGCGAAAGCGAAGCCCGACCCGGCGCTCGTCGCGTTTCGGCCACCGCCAGCGACGAACCGGCCGCCGATGAGCCGGCCGCCGACGCCTCCGCCGCAGATGGATCGCAAGCGGGGAGTGACAAATCATGAATTTGCAACCAGATGATTTCTGGACCTTTTCCGAATGGCTGTTCCGGCCCGGAGCGTTTCTCGAAAGCGCGTTCCTGCAAGGCGTCGTGCTGATCGTCCTGGCGATCGTGCTGGGATTGTTGGTCGGCTATGTGATCTCCGCCGCCCGCTACGGCCCCGGTGAAGGATTCTACGCCGTCGCCCGTGCGATCCGCGACCTGCTCCGCACCGATCTGCCGGGCACCAGCCCCAGCCGGATCGTGGCGTTGGCACGGTTGGCGTTCAAAGAAGCGATCCGTCGCCGCGTGTTGTTCGTCGTCGGCTTGTTCGTCGTCATCCTGCTGCTGGCCGGTTGGTTCCTGAACCCCGAAAGCGATGACCCGGCGCGACTGTATATCAGTTTTGTGCTCACCGCGACCAACTACCTGGTGTTGGCCCTGGCGTTGTTCATCAGCGCGTTTTCGCTGCCGCAAGACATCGAGAACCGGACGATCTACACGATCGTGACCAAACCCGTTCGCGCGACTGAAATCGTGCTCGGACGGATGCTGGGGTTTGTCGCCGTCGGAACCGTGATGCTGATCCCGATGGGATTGGCCAGTTATATCTTCGTCGATCGCGGGCTCGACCACACCCACTACGGAGTCGTCGAGGCGAATGAAATCGACGGCCGGATCGTCGGGAAAACCGACCGCGTCCGAAAACACCAGCACACCTTCACGATCGAGGCCGGTGAAACTCAGGGGCTGACCAATTTCGTCCGTGGACACCGCCACGTCGTCACCCGCCACGACGACGGGTCGTTCACCATCGGCCCGCCGACCGGTCAGTTGCGAGCCCGAATTCCGTCCTATGGGGAAATCCAGTTCTACGACCGCAACGGTGATCCCAAAGACTCCGGCATCGACGTCGGAGCCGAACGGCTCGCCGGCGGCTACGGCTCGGCCGGCATCTCGCGGCTGATCGGTGTCGCCAAAGGAAACCGCAAACTGGAACACTCCTACGTCGAAGGCGGAACGCTGGGGATGGCCGAGTTCACGTTCGACAACGTGACGCGGAAACGCTTCCCCGACAAGATCCCGTTCGACCTGTCGATCCGCGCCTACCGATCGTTCAAAGGCGACATCGAGTCGGGCATTCGCGGATCGTTGACGTTCAAGAATCCCGACACCGGCTTTTCATTGACTCCCAAGCAGTTCACCGTGGAGGAGTATCAGATCGATGAGCGTGAGCTGCCGCTGACGTTCGAATGGCTGAACAAGGAAACCGGCGAAGTGGAAACGCGAAACGTGTTTGACTACGTCGTGACCGAAGACGGCCGCATGCAGATCCTGCTGAAGTGCTTGGACAGCAGCCAGTACCTCGGGGTGACCAAGAGCGGTCTGTATCTCCGCCCGGCGGAATCCAGCTTTGCATGGAATCTGACCAAGGCGTACGGTTCGATCTGGTTGCAGATGACGATGATCATTGCGTTCGGCGTGATGTTCAGTACGTTCTTGAGCGGACCGGTCGCGATGGTAGCCACCGCCGTCTGTGTGCTGCTCGGATTTTCCGCCGAGAGCATCTATGACACCCGTCACTTCATCGATTCGAACATCGAACGCGGCGGCGGCCCGATCGAGTCCTTGGTGCGTCTGGTCAAACAAGACGCGATGACCACCCAGCTGGACGTTGAGGGTGTTGCCAACACCTTGATCAAGTCGGCTGATGCGGTGATCGTCTACACCATGGACGCCGTGGCGACGGCATTGCCGAACCTGCCGCGGATGGTTTCGACGGCCGAATACGCCGCCAGCGGAATCGATATTTTCAACGCCGTGTTGGCGCGTCACAGCGTCGCGACACTCGGCTATTGCCTGTTGGCATTTTTGATCAGTTACTTCTTTTTGAAAGCTCGTGAGATCGCGGCATGAATCAGTCGACTGCGTTTCGTCGCAAAATCATTTACCTGGTGATTCTTGTGGCGACCTTGGTCCCGCTTTATCTGTTGGGCCAGCCCTCCGATGGCACCGCCGATTCAGGCGGTCAACTGGCCACGATGCGCCAAGAATTTGGGATCGCCGAAAGCGACCTCGGTGAAATCAGCCCGGCCAGCGAAACGATGAAACTCGCGTCGCTCGGGCTGCGTGGTGTCGCCGCAACGCTGTTGTGGGAAAAGGCGCACAAGTACCGGGTGCTGCACGAATGGGACCGCCTGAAGGCAGCCCTGAACAACATCGCCCTGTTGCAGCCGCACTACGACAAGGTCTGGGAACACCAGGCTCACAACTTGGCCTACAACGTTTCGGTCGAGTTCGACGACTATCGTCAGCGTTACGAAATGGTCCGCGAAGGCACCGAGTTTCTAACCCGTGGCGTGCGTCAAAACCGCAAAGCCCCGCGGCTGATCTGGTACACCGGTTGGTTCTACGGCCAGAAGATCGGCATGTCGGACGAGAAACGTCAATTCCGACGTCTGTTTGCCGACGACACCGTGCTGCACGATTCGCTGGCCAACGAAGGCATCGCCGTCGACAGCAGCGAAGCGCTCGGCCCGTTTCAGAAACCGGACAATTGGTTGGTCGGACGGTTGTGGCTCAATCACGGCTACGATGTCGTCGACGCCGGCGTCGAGATCCGTCGTCAGACCCCGATCAATTTCTTTGAAACCGGTCCGAAGTGGTCGATCAAACACGCCGAAGCCATCGAAAGCGAAGGCGTGCTGGATCAACGCGCCATCAGCGCCTGGACCAAGGCGTCGGAAAACTGGGACCGATTCGGCAAACGAAGCATCCCGACCCTGGCCCGATTCACCGTCAAACTGGGATCACTGGCGGACCTGCTGAACGAACGCGGCGAACTGGCAGAAAAGTTCCGCAAACTTGCCGGACAAGTCTATCTGGACATGAGGCAAGAAAAGGTCGACCAGCTGCCGATCGACATGCGCAACGTTTACGAAAAGGACCCGGACCAACGCACCGAGGCCGGCAAGGAAGCGATGCCAAATATCCTGGCAGCGATCGAACCGAATTTCCAGGAGGTCGCACAGCGTCTGCCGACCGAAAAACAATTGCCCGCCCTGCAGATCCTGGACGAAATCGACGACCTGGACCAACGAATCCAGAAAACCGATGGCCTGCGTAAACAGATCAACTACGTCTACTGGGAAAGCCTTTCCATGGCCGAACAGGAAGACCGAACGGTGAAAGCCCGAAAGCTGATCTACGACGCCGAGAAGGCCAACCGAGAAGCCGAAGTCGACTTGGCGATCAAACTGTACCTGGAAGCCTTCCAGATCTGGTATGAGATCTTTGAAGACTATCCGGTGTTGACCATCGATGACTCGGCTGAAGATCTGTACGCGTCGATCCGCCGCTACATGATCATGATCGACTCCGAAGAACTCTCCGAAGATTTCCCCCTCAGCGGCTTCGCCGAGATGATGGAGCAGGGCTTGGGGCGGACCAGTCCGGAAAGCTACGAACGGTTCCGCAAGGAACAGGAGGAACTGGCCGCCAAACGACAGAAAGAGCTTGAGGAAGAGGAGCGACGCCGAGAGGCCGAAGCCGCCAAGGAAATGAAGGCGGAAGCCGCAAAGGACGAAACTCCAAAGGACGAAACTCCAAAGGACGAAACTCCAAAGGACGAAACTCCGAAGGACGAAACTCCGAAGGACGAAACTCCGAAGGACGAAACGACCGAGAGTGAGGCATCCACGGACGAATCACCCGTCGAGGAGACGACCGGGGAAGAAGGTGACGTCGAGGCAGAGGAAGCTGAGTCACCGGCCAACTAGGTAGGTCACGCTGTGCGTGACACCTGGCATGCACAGCATGCCCTACGTCTCAGACACCCGGCATGCACGGCACGCCCTACGTCTCGGACACTTGGCATGCACAGCCCGCCTTACATTTCGGTTTCGATCATCGACCAGGATGCCGAGTCGGTTTCGCTCTTCCAGACGCTGGCCAGGTCTTCACCGCTGAGCTGACACTGGACGACCGACGCCAGCGGTTCGGGGATCACCATGGCGACGACGTGGTCGCGTCCTTTTTTCAGGCACTTTCGCAGCGCCTTTTCGACACGTGCCTTGGCCCCGGCGACGGGCTCACCGCCGGGCGGACAGAACTCATCCGGCCGCTCGACCCCTTGGCGATAGACCTTGGGATGATTGCGACGCACTTCGTCGATCAGCTTTCCGTGCCACAAGCCATGATCGAGGTTCTTGAAGGCATCGATAATCTTGACTTTGACTTCACGCCCGGCCGCCCGCTGTTCGTCTGCGAGCCGTTTGGCGGTCTCGCGTGCCGATTCACAGGGAGACGAATAAATCGTCTTCACGCTGACGCTGGCGAGCTCCTTGGCCAACGACGCGGCTTGTTCGGCACCGCGGCTACTCAATGGCATGTCCAGGCAACCCTTCATACGGCCCTGGTCATCGAAATCGGTCGCGCCGGGGCGAATCAACAACACACGGGTCAACGTTGCGGAACGAATCATGAGACCCCTCCCGCGATTTCGGCATCCAACGCCGCGATCGCCGCGGCGTAGTCGTCTTGCTTGAAGATCGCCGATCCGACGACGAACAGATCGCAACCGGCCGCTCGGGCCGCCCCGATCGTCTCTAAATTGATGCCGCCATCGATTTCGAGCAACAGATCCGGATGGGATTGTTTCAACGCGGCCAGCTTTTCCAGGGCGACCGGATTGAACGCTTGTCCGCCAAAGCCTGCGTTGACACTCATCACCAAGACCATGTCGACATCGTCCAGGCATCCGTCCAACGCCGACAGCTCGGTGTCGGGGTTCAAGGCCACCCCCACGGCCGCTCCCATCGAGCGAATTTCGCGGGCCACCTCGCCAGCATCCTCGACCGCTTCGACATGAAACGTCAGCAGGTCCGCACCGGCGTCGACCATCGGCTGGGCATACCGCAACGGATCGCTGATCATCAGATGGACGTCCATCGGAAGATCGCTGTGTCGACGAATGCCTTCGACGATCGGCATGCCGTACGTCAAATTGGGCACGAAATGGCCGTCCATCACGTCCAAGTGCAACACCTGCGTCCCGGCATCTTCCAGTCGCGCCAGTTCGGTTTTTAAATCGCCGAAGTCGCACAGCAGTAGACTCGGCAAGACACTCGGTCCGGCGTTGCGTATTAACTCAAGCTTGTCTTGCGACATGCAGTTCTCTCATCAGATTCGGAAGAGCAGACCCAGCGTCGATTCGAGACTCGAATCTGTCGCAACAGGTTGCCCTAGAAACGACACCAGGGAAGTCATATCTATCGTTGCACCGAGTCTCCAATGCGTCGCTCCAAAGAGTGACACCGGGGTCTCGCGATCGATCTGCTCCAAATTGGTGATCGACAGGGTGGTCAAAACACAGGTCAGTTGTCAATTCACCTGCTTCGAAAGGTTTCGTTGGATTTAGCCCCTCCTACCTCATTTTTGCCGATTTTTAGCGATGCGAGCAAATCCAAGGGGCCTTTAAGGGAACCTAAATTCACATTAAAAAACATTTCTCTGGCAGCCCCAGAACCCGGAATATCCTCCCGTCACCGACGGCGGCCGAAAGTCGCCGCCGCGGCGGCTCCCCAACCGACCATTGAACCGCAAACCCCAGCCACTCAATCACACCATGCGAGTCTTCGTCACCGGAGGGACCGGACTACTGGGAAACACCGTGATCCGCCAACTCAGCGAGCGCGGCGATGCCGTCCTGGCGTTGGTCCGCAGTGAACCGGACGCCGAAGTCTTTGCAGGCTTGGACGTCGAACTGGTCCACAGTCCACTGGTGCCGCCGACGAGCCAATCCGACGGCCGACCCGAGGGAGAAACCATTGGCGAATCCGCTGGCGAATCCGCTGGCGAATCAACTGCCGATCCGACGGACGACCCAGTCGATCAAGCCATCGCCGAGTGCGATGCGGTCGTCCACGCCGCCGCGATGATTCATTTGGGTTGGCATCAGATGGACCAATCGATGCAGGTCAACCGCGAAGGCACGCGCCGTATCGTCCAGTCCTGTGTCCGGCACGCCAAGAAACTCGCCGCCATCGGAACCGTCAACGCGATCGCCCTCGGATCACCGCACACGATCGCCGACGAAACGACGCCCTTGGAACACGCCGGAGGACAGATCCCCTGTGCCTATGTCCAAAGCAAACGCGCGTCGGTCGATGTGGTTCGTCAGGCGATCCCCGAGGGGCTGGAAACCGTGATCCTGCATCCGGGATTCATGCTCGGGCCGTGGGACTGGAAACCCAGCAGCGGGCGGATGATGTTGGAAGTCGGATCGGGCTGGAAGCCGATCGCTCCCTCGGGTGGCTGCAGCTTGTGTGATTCCCGCGATGTCGCCGCCGGGGTGATCGCGGCGCTCGACGCCGATTGCCCCAACGGCCGCGAATATATTCTCGCCGGGCACAATTGGAGCTATGAAAAACTGTGGACCGAAATGGCCAAACGCATGGGGACACGCCCCCCGATCCGGTCGGCCGGCCCCGGAATCGAGTACCTGGCCGGGCTGGCCGGCGACTTCTGGGGACGCGTGACGGGCCGGGAACCCGACTTCAACAGCGCCGGGGTGAGAATGAGCAGTCAATACCATTGGTATTCCAGCCGCCGCGCCGAGACCGAGTTGGGGTATCGGATTCGCGACGCCCAGGAGACGCTCGACGCGGCCGCTGAGTGGATTCGTGACCGATTCGTCTTGCCGAGCAAGGCCGTTGCGAGCTAGTCTCCGACCAGTCTTGCTCCTCCACTCTCGCGACTTTCACCTGTCATGATCGGACACGGATGTCCTCCCGCATTCCGCAATGCGCACCGCTCTGCTGCGTTCGCCTTCGCGGCGAGCGTCACACTGGCGGTCGCGTGGACGGCGCTGGCGACGGAGTGTATCGCGCAAACGCCGACAGAGGCGTTCACGGAAGCTTCGATCGAGACATCGACGGTTAAGGCTACTGATTCAAGCCCAGCGTCAAGCACCTCTGCGGCAAACACGCCCAGTGACGCGTCGGTGAATGATCCGCCCAACCGCCCGCGGCCGGATCTGGCGACTGGTCCATTCGAGTTTCATTCGACCAACCCGGCTTGGCCGTTGGTGGATGCCAACGACGAACATCAACTTTCGGTCAAGATCCGATCGTTACCGCAATACGCCGATCGCGAGCTGACACTCCATTACGAGCTGATCCGTGTCGAAGACGGTGCGGTGGTTGGCCGCGAACAGACCGATCTTCGGCTCAGCCCCTCGGGTGACTCCGAGGAAATCGCGATCGCGGCTTCCTCGCCCGACCAACCAGGTGTCTACGAAATCCGTTGCCGGCTGAGCGAAAAATCCGACCGCATCTGGTCGCGTTTGACGCGTTCGCCGAACCAACTCGCGTCGGTGCAGACGCCCTGGATGGTTTTTCAAGACCCGACCGATCAGGACGTCGAATCCATCACCTGGCGACGAATCGGTCCGATCGAGCCGATGGATCCGTCCGATTGGCAGCGACCGGCCTGGATGCCCAACGGGGCGACCAAATTGGTCCCGAACGTTAAACGCGTCAGCGAATCACTGACCCTCTCGCCGCGGCGCAACGCCTCGCGCGACCCGTCGCATGAACTCGCCCCCGGCCAGTCCATGGTCGGATTTCTGGGCGAACGAAAACCGCATCAACCGTATCAACTGTCCATCACGTTGACCGAATCGACACTCGACGCGGCCCCCAAAACCGCTCGCATCGAATTCGCGAGCACGCCCGAATTCCATTCCGTCACGCGCACCTTGACGCTGCCCTTCGGTCGTCCCATGGATGTGTCCTCGGACGGACTTCCCGCCGTCGTCACCCATCAACTCTTGCACTTCGCGCACGACGGCCATGAGTTCGTCCGGATCACCAACCCATCCGGCGACCAACCGATTTCCATCGAATCGCTGGTTCTGGACGAACCCGTTTCAGACGAATCCGACTTGGACGAACACACGACGTCACGCCACGTCACCCTGCGGGTTGATTCGCCCGATTGGATGACCGACCTGAACACGGATTACATGGCCCAAGTCGCGCAAGGTGATTACGCCGAATCCACCGCACTGATGTTCTACTTGTGGAAAGCCACCTCGCGGCTGAGCACCCACGCCGCTTGGTGTGGCTACGATGAAGTCTCCGTTGCGATCGATCCACGAGCATGGATTGCAACCCCAACATCAGCACAGGCCAACGCGGCTCCAGGTCCGCTGTGGCTCGGCGACTACATTGAAGCGGCGATCACGGCTTGGTCCGCGTCCGGTTCGGTACGGGTGACCCCACGTCGGCCAGGCCGGCCAAACTTGGACGAAGCGGCACACCCGGGGCGGCTGTTGCATCTGGAAACCGGAGCGATCGACGGCCAAGCCTCGATGAAGACATCGTTGCGATTCCTGGATTCGTGTGTCCAGAGTCCCGCTCAAGGCGTTTCGATTCCGGCCAGGGAATTGCCGCTCGCACTGGAGCGGTCGTTTCGCGAAACGATTCATCACTACCGGCAAACGCCGATCGATGCCACACCGGTGTCTTCATCAGCTGATGTCGATTCGGACTACGTGCATGTGTTGGTGACCCAAACCTCCCCTGCTCCAACGCCCGACCAAGCCCCATCGTCTGATCAAGCGCCTTCTGCCGATCAACCATCGCCGATCCGGCTCACCGTGATCAACACGGCCCCGTGGACCAGTCAGGTCAAACTGCAGTTCTCCACTCAGCAGATCGCCGATTGCAGCCTGCTCCGCGCCGACGACACCAACGCGATTGTCCAGGCGACCGGCGTCGCCAACACACGTTTGCTGACCGTCGCTCCGACATCCATCGTCCGGCTACAAGTCCGCGGCGAAACCGATCCGATTCGATTGGTCGCTTGGCAGGGCAACATGGTCGGCGGAGCGGAAACGCTGAAGCGGCTCAAAGCGCACGTCGGTGAAGTCGTCGGCAAAATCGGCACCCTCGCGTTGCCCGACGATTACATCGAATTGACCAACGGCGGATTCGAGATCGAAGGCCAAGTCGGCATCGTCGGCTGGATGCACACGCAGTTCCCCGCCGACGCCGTCACGCTCGATTCCAGCGAATCCATCGAGGGATCCCATTCGATCCGCATGACAGCCGACACCGCGTCGGCTGGCCGCATCTGGTTGGTCAGCGAACCCATTCCGGTGCCGCGCTCGGGCCGGCTGGCCGTCTCGTTTGCCATCCGTGCAAATAAAAAGACTGCCGAAGCGGATCCCAACGCATCGCCGATTTTGAAAACCAGTGCAACGACGGCTCCGCACAAAGAAATACCTCGACACCGCGTTCGCGTTTCACTGGAGGGGAATCGATTGGGGAAACCCGTTCGCATCTCAACCGAATTCCAGGTTCCCTGTGATGGACACTGGCAACCGCGGCATGTCGTCTTGGAAGCCGAACAAATCCACCGCGAAGAAATGGAATCCGTTCGATTGACGATCGACAGCCTCTCGCCGGGAAAAATTTGGATCGATGATGTCCATCTGCACGACCGGTTTCCGACCGGAGCCGAGCGAACGGCGCTACAGGACAAAGCCTTCCTGGCCATCCAGGGTCTGCAACGCGGAAACTTGAAACCAGCTGCCGGACTGCTAAATAATGGGTGGTCGCGATACCTGATGGCTCGATCCCATCAGCGGGGCACCCCTCCATCGGACTCTGCGACGGGGAACTCTTCGCCGGCGGCCGGCGTCGTCCATCATTCCGGAACGGTTCCGACCCCCACCGCGGGTCACGCCGATACCATGGCGGAACCCCACCCGAAACGCGAAAGCGTCGCCGATCGACTGCGTGACTGGTTACCGAAGCCGATTCGATTCTAAAGAGGAAGACTGTTTATGTGGATGCGACTGATCAAACGATTGCTGTTGGTCGGCGCATTACTCGTCGCCTCACTCGGTGCCACTGCGTTTTGGGCTCACCGCGAAACCAAAAAGGTGCCCGAATTTTACGAGCGTGCCATCGCCGCCCCGCCACCGCAAGACGTCGCCGAGTCGGTCGAGCAAATCGAATCCGACGTTCAGAAACTGCAAGACGATGTTGCCCAACCCGGCCTGTGGCAAGCCCAGTTTGCCGCCGAACAAATCAACGCCTGGCTGATCGATCAACTTCCCAAGCGATTCCCCACACTGGAAGCCAAGGGGCTGCAAGAGCCTCGTGTGATGATTCAAGACGGACTGTTGATGGCCGCCGCTCGATTCAAGGACCAGCGTCTCGACGCCGTTCTGTCATGCGAGCTAAGTGTCCAATTGACCGACCAACCCAACCGTCTGGCCGTCTCGATCAAGCAAATCCGCGCCGGGGCGTTGCCGCTGCCACTGTCTCAATTCAAAGATCGCATCAAGTTGATCGCATCGAAGACAAACCTGAACCTGCAATGGGACACTCAGGACGGTGAATCGATCGCACTGATCGACGTCCCCGACCAGTATCCGGGGCACATGGACGGATCGGTGATCATCGAATCGATCGAACTCGCCGACCAATACCTCACCGTCACCGGACAAACCGGTGACCTGCAATCGTCAACGTTCACGCCCCAAGGGGAGATCTACAAGCTCGCTCAGCTGGACGACGAACCGGAATCCGAGACTCTCTCTGACACCAGTTCATCCCGCGGCTTGTAAGCCGGCATCGACGATGGTGACGGGGTTCGGTCCGGCATCGACGAGCCCCCTCAGCCCCTCCCTGTGATCGCTCTCTCTTCGCTAAGTGTCCCGCTCGCAGAACAGGGTCGCTGTCCACGCGTGACACGACTCTGACGCCTCTCCATCCGCCCGCGAGAATCGAACCACGACCCGAGCGTCGGTGTCTGGGCCGTGGCGCCACTCAACCGGAGAACCTCCAGCCGGCGGACTCGTCCATTGCAGCCGAGCTTCGAAGCAGGAGGCCGTGTGGCGAATCAGTTCGTATCGTCCCCTGGCAAGTTGCCGGACCGATCCGCGGCCGGCCCCGATGTCACCTTCGAAATCCAAATAGCGCTCGCGATGATCGGCCAACCGCAGCGCCGGCGTGATGATGCGATCCATCCAACTCGCTGGCGGCTTGTCCAACTCGGGCAAGGGGTCGGTCGCCCACGTCCATAACGTTGCAGCCGACTTCGATGGGTGTTCGAGATGGTCCGCGCATGCATCACCCGCCCGCCCGCTCGATCGATCACCCGGCGGCTGGAACAACCAATCCCAATGCACCGGTCCCGCCGCGACGCGGCTTCCATCGGAGGGTTGCTGCCTGGCGAAACCGTGGCCGACCGCGTGAATCAGAATCGTGAACCGCGGCAAGGTGTCGATCGATTGCATCAGGGATCGGCCACTCGCTTCTTGAGATGTTTTTCCAATAGAACGGCATTGCGCCGATTGGATTTCCAATACCAATCAAACAGGTCACCGGCGATCGGCACGGCCCCAAGTGTCGCGTCGATCAAGACGTTGCCGCACATGCGGATCAACACGCCCGTCGACGCCTTCATGCGAAACGCTTCGCCGATCAACCAGAGCCCGACCACCGCGGTGGCCGCATCGCCCACCCCCGGCAGAAGTCCCACCAACGTGTCCAACCCAAATCGGATGCGGGTTCCGGGCAATGCAAATTTGTCATCCATCAATCCGGCGAACTTGCGGACCCGCGCCAGACGCCGCTCCACGTCTTTCCATTGCGACATCTCACGCACTCCCGATTGTCGTATTGCCATTGCCCAAGACACCCAAGTTTACCTATAGCCACCTAAAACAATCGAGAGGGTGATCAACGTCAGCCCCGGCCATCACGGTTGGGCCCAGCAACGTTCGGCAAGGAGGCCGAGGTGGGGATCTTTTCCAAACGTCGAAGAAAAAGCTCCTTCAGTAGCACAAGTTCGCTGCTGCGCTGGTTCGGTCCAGGCGCCACCACGCTCGGATTGCTTTACGCGCTCTACATGATGCTGACCGGCGGGCTGAGTTTTTCATCACTTGACGGATTGCTCGGACCGGATCCGGAGACGGCCTTTCGCGGCGAAACCATTTCGCTCGGCGACCGAACCGAACGTCCGCCCGATCGCATTCGCATCGCGACCTTCAATATTGAACACTTCGCGGACAAAAAATCCAGCATCCGAACAAACGAAGACGGCGTCGATGTGTTGGGAACGATCGCCAAGATCGTCAGCACGTTCGATGTCGTGGCGATCCAAGAACTACAGGGAGCCGACGGCATCGCCCTGCAACGACTGGTCGGACTGTTGAACGAATCGGGAGGCAACTTCGCCGCGACGATGAGCGACCCGATCGGCGAAGCCTACCTGGAATCGTACGCCTTCGTTTGGGATCGGTCACGGATCAACCTGGTGCCCGGCTCCGCCTATGTGGTGCAGGATCCCGGCAAACGCATGTATCGCGAACCGATGGTGGCGACGTTCGAAACCGTGGTCCCCAAAGAAAGCACCCAGCGGCCGTTTCGATTCACGATGATCAACGTCCACACCAAACCCGACCGCGTCGATCCGGCCGATCAGGAGAGCGAAATCAACGTGCTGGCCGACGTCTTTCAACGCGTCCGCGAATATGAGTTTCAACAGTTCTCCGAAGACGACTTCATCTTGCTGGGCGATCTCAACGTCAGTGAAAAGAACCTCGGACAGCTGAAATTGATCCCCGGCGTGCTCTCCCTGGCGGCCGACATTCAAACCAACATCAATCGCACCAAAACCAACGATCACATCCTGATCGACAGCAGCGTGACCGCCGAATACTCGGGGCGACTCGGCGTGATCGATTTGAAGGCCGACCTGGGCCTGACCGAAAAACAGGCCAATGCGATCAGCGATCACATTCCATTGTGGGCCGAGTTCAATCTCTACGAACAGCCGCCCGCCACTCGAGCAACCGCCACGGCCAGTGGCCCCGGAACGCGATTGATTCAGTAGTGCTCCGTCAACTCTTAGATTTGGGGGGTGCCGCGGAAAAGGGGTCCGGTACGAATGGCACGGGCATACGTGTTGGTGTGCAGGCTTTAGCCGCCCACTGTCGCTGCGTCGCAGCGACCGGAAATCGCCCAAAGGCTAAACACCAACGGTTACCCAATCCGTTGTTCCTTGAGTTCGTGCCATTCGGGTCAGGTACCAAGAATGCAGAGCACCACAACCCTGGGTCACTACCACCCGAGAACCGGGTTGGCCATCCACAAAATTGAGGGCATTCCCTCAGCGTGGCCCGACAATCGCCACGACCCTCATGACGTGCAGGGGGGAATGCCTCATCACGGCCCATACATATGGGGAAACTCAAGTTTTCGGGCGCGAATCGACATAGCGTTTCAATGCCAAATCAGCTCGAACGGTTCCCCCTTTCAAAGCCCTCGAAACGGCAAACCACGTGTAAGCGTGGGACGCAAAGTCATGGGTCCGGCCTGCTTCACTCGAAGCGTTCGGATCGCCAGACCACCGAAGGGGATTGCCAAGCTCGGCTGCGGCATCTTTTCTGCCTCGTCAATTTAGGGAACCAAAATGTCACACGCATTGAACCGATTCGGCGCCGTTCGCGCCACTTTGATCGCGGGGGGCTTCTGCTTATTTGCCTCTCTCCCCGGCGTCGCCGCAGCGGTCGACCCCGTCCTGTTCTTGGTCGAGGAGGATTGGGAACTGACGATCAACGAACCCGAAGTCAACATCAACTCTCCCCAGGTCGCGTTCTTTCTCTATCCCGACGCGGATCACGCCGATTGCTATTTCCAACTGCAGATGAACTACGCCGCCGATGACGGCTACTCCAGCGGCGGTTTCCATGTCGGGGCCTTCTGTGCCGAAACGCTCATCGACGAAGAGCGAAGTCAAATCCAAGAGGCACTCTACTGCGACAACGACCAGATCGTATGGACCAGTGCCATGGCCGTCTTCAACGGGCAACTGATGTTCGCGGTCAAAGATGGACACAGCATGCAGTGGGGCAATTTTGGCGGCCCGGAATACCTGGTGCAGATGGATGATCAGGAACTTCACGCCCTGGACCACTACACGCCTGAAAAGAGCCTCGAGTCCGTCGACATCGGATTCGGGAAAAATCGGGTCGCCTCGATTCGACTCAAGACGGTCCGTCTGACCTACACCAACGGTCACACCCAGACGATCCACGTCAATCAATTCGTTCAGTAGCAGCACCACGATGCGCACGAAACGTCGTGAATTGTCGATCTCATCATCTTCTCAGGGTCATCTCATGTTTCAAATTTCACTCCAGCGCGACCGCGCTTGCAAACCCGTTGCTCGCCCAAACTTCCCGCCATCTCAACGACGCTCGGCGAAACGTCGAAAGGGATCAGCCCTCGTCTTCAGCGTGTTCTTGGTGGCCGGACTGTTGGTGGTTTCGGCGATCGCGATCGACTTTGGACACATCAATGTTTCCCGCACGGAGGTCAAACGGACCGCGGATGCCGCCGCACTCTCAGCCTGTTGGGAACTGTTTGACGGAGTCGTCGAAGGAAAAAGTGCATCGACTGTCCAATGCGACATCGCAGATTCGGCTTCGTCTATCGCGGCAAAAAATATCGTCAGTTCCCGAGCACCGACGCTCAACACGTCAACCGATATCGAAATCGGATTCTACGACAGGAACAACCCAGGTGCACTCGACAACTCTGATCCGTCTAAGTTCAACGCGGTGCGCGTCAACGTCAGACAGACGGACGCCAATCAGCAAGCCATTCCGCTGTTCTTCGGATCAGTGACCGGACGAGCAACCCAATCCCTGCAGGGAGCTTCGACGGCGGCGCTGTTTAAGACGATTTCGGGTTTCCACAAGCCGAACAAAGCAGGTGAAACACTCGACATCTTGCCAATCACACTGGACGAAGAAACGTGGGAGTTGGTCAAAACAAAACAGACACGAGACGAGTATTGCTACTCAAACGGCCAAATCCAATCCGGCAGCGATGGGTATTACGAGTGTTCGCTCTACCCGACCGGAACGGGGTCGCCTGGAAACCGTGGCACGGTTGATATCGGTGGTGCGAACAACAGTACGACCGATATCCGGCGTCAAATCTTGACCGGCATCTCAGCTCAGGACATGGACGAACTTGGACAGGCATTGAACTTTGATGGGAATCATCAAATCGAACTCAATGGCGATACCGGCATCAGTGCGGGAATCAAAGCCGAGTTGCAGCAAATCGTCGGACAGCCAAGGATCATTCCGATTTTCCGTAAGGTGCAGGGGAACGGCAACAACGCCATGTACACGATTGTTGCCTGGGAGGGCATCCGCGTATTGAGCGTCAAATTGACAGGGCCGATGAACAAAAAGCACTTGACGATTCAGCCCTGCCCAATGATCGCGAAATACTCAATCTTCAGTGACCAAACGGTCAACGAAAGCGAGTTTTTGTTCACACCCGTGATGCTGGTTGATTGAACCAGCAGCCCCAACGATTGCCAGCGTCCACGTCGGGCGGGTTACCGCCTGACGTACTCCTTCAAAGCACACATCAAACCAACAAGTGAATCAAGTGAAAAGTCGATTCCGCAGAAAGCAAACTCGTCGCGGTGCCGCGACCGTCGAGTTTGCCCTGATCGTCCCCGTCATGCTGACCTTCACGTTCGGGCTGATCGAGATGGGACGAATCAGCATGATCAAAGAAGTAGTCGTCCAAGCATCACGCGAAGGGGCGCGCGTCGGGGTCCGACCCACCGCGTCGATCGAAGACGTGCAGGCGCGGGTCAACGAAGAGTTGGCGATCATGAATCTGACCAGCGCCAACGTGGTCATCACACCCTCGTTCCTGGAAGAAGCGGAACCGGGAGACGACATCACGGTCCGGATCACGATCCCGATCGGTGAGGTCAGCTACGTCCCAGGATTCTTCGCCTTCGACGGTCTGGACATCGTCGCCGAAACCGTGATGCGGCGCGAAAGCACCGGCTGATCCCAGCGGGACGCGCGCAGCATGCTGGTTCAATCGGATCACACGTGGGATTAGCCGTCTCGCGCGAGCGTACGGGCCAGAACCATCATCTAAACGCACCGAGGCCCGTAGGCTCGCGCCAAACGGCTGATTCGATCCACATGCCGGTCAGCCAACGGCACCCCAGCGGGAAGCGTCAGCGACCGGCGCGTGTGGAACGCACCACACGCGACACCGGCCGGCGCCGCATGCCGACCTCACCCGGACACTTCCGGATCGGCAAAATAACGGTTCAAAAACTGTTTGCGATCACCTTGTTCGGCCGCGAATTGAACCATCGCGTACAACCGCTGTTGATCGCGACGCTTCTTTTCAGCCAATTGATCGTCGTCTTGGAACCTCGCCGGTAGCGGAGCACACACCTCAAAACACTGCGGCGGCCGCGGACCGGCGACCACCCCGTGGCGATCCAAGATGGAGATCGCCGTCGCGATCCGGTGGTCGTGTTTGCTGCGACGCTGCAACTGGGCATTCATCCATTCCAGCCCAAACGCCCTGCACTGCTCGCCGTGCTCGGCCATCAATTGATACAACCGCGTGTAGAACGCGGCATCGGGATTGGACCATTCGATGAATTGCATCTGGGTCATCAAGTCCTCTTGCGCGTACAACCACACGCACCGACTCGGCTGCCCGTCGCGACCGGCACGTCCGATCTCTTGATAATAGGACTCGATCGAACCGGGGGTCTCCGCATGCACGACCATGCGGATGTCTTCCTTATCGATGCCCATGCCGAACGCGTTGGTCGCCAACACCAGATCGGCATCGCCGGACATGAATTCGTCCTGGACACGCCGGCGCTGGTTGCGTGGCAAATCGCCGTGGTAACAGACGTGATCAATTCCTTCGGACAGCAAGTGATCGCTGAAACGCTCCAGTGTTTTGATCAACGAAAAGTAAACGATGGCGCTGCCGGAGCGGTACTCGGGATCGCGAAGGATGTCGCGGAGCTGATTCAGTTTTTCTTCTTCGTCATAGACCGGGATCACATCCAAAAGCAGGTTCGGGCGATCGATGCCTTGGTGAAACAGTTTGACTTGTGACGCATCGATGCCGATCTGGCGGTAAATGTCTCGGCGGCACTCGGCCGTCGCCGTCGCGGTCAACGCAAGCGTGGTGGGCTCACCGATCGACGCGCGGATTTCGGCCACCCGCGTGTAGTCGGGGCGAAAATCGTGTCCCCACTGGCTGACACAATGCGCTTCATCAATCGCCAACAGACGGACGGTCCGGCGTGACAGGGCCTCGCAGAAGTCGTCTTTGCGGAAACGCTCCGGAGTGACAAACAGAATCTTGTACTGTCCTTGGGCCAAGGCTTCATAACGCGCCAACCGCGTTTCGCGATCCAACGATGAATTGATGAAACCGGCATCGATTCCCCGTCTCTGCAGCGAATCGACCTGGTCCTGCATCAACGCGATCAAGGGGGAAAGCACCAACACGATCGAGCGGTCGTCGTCGACACTTGACAGTGCCGGAATCTGGTAACAGAGCGATTTTCCCATGCCGGTCGGCATCACGACCATGGCGTGCCCCCCCGCTAAAACGTGTTCGATGATCTCTGCCTGTCCGGGGCGAAAGTCATCGTAGCCGTAGAATCGGCGGAGGAGTTCCTTGGGGGGTGGCGCATTCATGCCACTATTTTTCACGCCCGAGCCGACTTGGGAACGGGGCAGGCGACCCTTTTTTGCGTTGCGCGCCGTTATCGTTCATATTATCCAACCGCTACTCATGACCGACTTCTCCGATTCTCCTGGAAGACCCGCAACGTGAACGATGATTCCGCGATCGATTTCGACAATCTAGAAAAGCTGGAGGGTGAGACGGAGCTTGCACCACCGGAACTCTTCGCCGCCAACCTGATTGAATGGTCGCTGGAGCGACACGCCAGCGATCTGTTTGTTTCGGACATCGATGGTGCCGTGCTGATTTCCGTCCGGCGACTGGGCCGGATTGAACCGGTTCGTAAACTCGCCCGCACCTACGGCCATCGGCTTCAAGGACACCTGCGTGTTTTAGCAGGCGCCGATGCGGGTGAATCCGTCCGCCCGGTCGAAGGCCGCGGCAACATCACCACGCCGGACGGATCCAAGGCACATCTTCGGCTCAGCAGCATCCCCACCCTGTACGGCCAAGACGTGGCGATTCGATTGTTCGATCCCGTGCGTGGCGCCCGACCGCTTGACCAACTGGGCATGGATTCCATCGACGTGGAATCGATCGAACATCTGATCGGGCAACGAAGCGGATTGATTCTTGTCACCGGTCCGGTCGCGAGCGGTAAAAGCAGCACGCTTTACGCCATCATGAATGAGCTCAATGACGGATCAAGAAAAATCCATACCATTGAAGACCCCGTCGAGCATGCGCTCTCGGGCGTGATGCAATCACAAACCAATGCGCGACTCGGACTCGGGTTTGCCGAACTTTTGACGGTCGTGCTTCGGCACAGCCCCGATGTGATCATGATCGGCGAGATTCGTGATCGCCAAACGGCGGAAACCGCGATCCGAGCCGGGGCCAGCGGACAACTGGTGTTGGCAACGGTGCATTCGACGAGTACCGCCGAAGCGGTCGACATGATGCTGCAATACGATAGTGACCATGTCTTTCTAGCCAGCGCCCTGTCGGGCGTCATCAATCAACGTTTGGTCCGCCGACTCTGTCCGGTCTGCCGCAAACCGGCCGAAGGGTCCCATCCGACCGACGTCCCCGAGCGGATTCGAAGTCGCATGCAGGGGGCCGAAGCGTCGGTGTTCGTTCCGTTCGGTTGCCACCTCTGCTTCGAAGGCGGCTATGACCAACTGGTCGCCTTGCCGGAGATCATGGTGGTCGACACCGTGATCGAAGAAGCCATCGCCAAACGGGCCAGCGCCAGTGACCTGGAGGCGATCACGACCGATGACGGGATGCTGCGACTGGCCGAAGTCGCCCACAGTTACGTCCTGCGTGGGCTGACGTCGCTCGACGAAATCAATCGCGCCGTGACCGACCCGCACCTGACCAGCCTGCAGCGTCGCGCGGAAAAGGCCGGCTGAACCCTGCCTGAGCCGAACAGGGTTTAGACTGTAACTTGCCGAGCGATGAAAGGATCAGCGATGAATGGATCACTGAGCCTACCGATAGCACTGAGCCCACCGATAGCACTGAGCCCACCGATAGCACTGAGCCCACCGATAGCACTGAGCCCACCGATAGCAGCGTGAGCCCACCGATGGCAGCGTGAGCCCACCGATGACAGGGCGCAATCAATCCGTGGGTTCGCGCTGCGGTCGGTGAGTCTTATTTTCGAGCGTTCGCCCGGCAAGCCGCCAAAACTTTCGGCGGATTGTCAAATGTGGCCGGCGCTCTATTCCGTTGACTCGCTCTCCAGTTCCGGGCGCGCCGGCGAGTCGCTTTCAGCCGGCTCCGCGGCAGGTGCCTCCTCGGCGTCCGGACCTTCTGCTTCGGGACGCTGCGGTGCGTCACGCTCACCATCGGGGCCGCCCGCTCCAGGGCCACCGCCTCCGCCGCCACCGGACATCTCCGCTTCGTCATACGACGCCGGCGGTTCGTCGTCGTCGACCGGAACCAGCGGACGATCGGGATTGACGACACCCGATGCCTCGTAGAC
>NZ_JBFHKV010000009.1:0-24681 GCF_041595215.1 Stieleria sp.
GACGTCACACCCGCCCCCGCCGGCAGCGGTTGCCGCGTACACGAATTTTTCGTTCGCCGGGCTGCCGCCGTGCAGTTTCGTGTGCCGTCGGGTCGCGACACCCTGGGCGTTGAAACACAAGACGTCCTTGGCGATCGTGTCATCGGTTGATGGCTCGACGCCGACCACCCGAGCAATCAGTTTGCGGTCATCGGCGCGGCCGTATGCATCCGGTTTCTCGCTGGCAGATCCTGAATGTTCCTCGTCTGGTTGTTCGTCGGCGAGCAACTTCGGATTGGCCAACGTCGCAATCGCTCGCAGGGTTCGGCGGGCTTCGGTGCGGACCGTGCGACAAAAGGCATCGGCCAGCGCGCTGAGCGAGGTGTCGGATTTTGGATCGATGAGTTGCTGTGCGATCTCGGCTGCGGCGTGTTTGGAAATCGCATCGAGCGTTCCTTGATGGTAGGGACGTTCGCCATCGCTGAAGTAGCGTTCGAGAGTCCAGAAGCGGCCCATCGCGACACTCCACGTCGCCGCTCGGCAGAGGTCTCGAAAACTGTCGCAGACGCGATCGGGCCAATGCACCAGCAGTGCCGTGGCGACTTCGCCGGTGTCGATCGATTCGCCCAGGTGGGCACCCAGGGCCAGGAAGGCGGAATCGCTGGCGGCATCGATCGGCTTGGCCGTCAATGCTTCGACTTCCTTGTGGCCGCCCGAGACGATCACCTTGGACTCGTCACCGAAGCCTGTGCCGGCGGTGAAATCGATCGGGATCACGCCGCGGTATCCGAGTGCCGCCAGGGCGGGGACCAGGTCGACCGGTGTCATGCCGGAGAGCCGGGCGTAAACCGACGGGGCTTGCCCGATCGCGGCGGAGGCCAAGGCCGTGCCGGATTCAAACAGGTGACGCGCCGATGCCATCGTCATCGCATCGAGGCAGCTCGGATCACCCGCGAAACTGCCGCCCGCCCAGCCGCCGCCCGCCCAACCGACGGTGTCCAGGGAAAGCACTTGGCGAAAGCGATCGAACGACTCGTGGTGTTGCGAGGCGTCGTTGGCCGCAGCCAATTCAGCCGCCACGGTGCCGTCGACCAGGACATTGCGTGGCGTTCCCAGCACGCCATCGCCGTCGTCGTCTTTGGTCGCACTCGCTTCGAAACGGTCCAGCCAGCCGGCCTCGGTCGCGGACTTCAGCACACCGGGGGTTAGCAGAGTCAGGTCGACCAGGTGGGGGTCGCTGGAGAAGTAGTGGTCGCGTTCTTCGGAAAGCGCATCGAAAACATCGTGCAGCGCTTCGGCCGTCGCCACGGCGTCTCGATCGAGGAACGCTTTGGCCGCCGCGACGATCCGGTTCTGTAGGTGCAACTCGTCCAAGTTGCTGGTGTACCGCAGTCGCCGCGTCATGATCTGAATCTGCAGCGACAGGTATCCGGCGGCGTAAAAATCTTCGACTCCCAGCGACCGCGAGGCCGAGGGCAGCGCCGCGCAGCGGGGGTCGGCCGGGTCCAGCCCCAGCGCGACGAGCATCTCCGCACGGTCGGCCCCGGTCACCCAGGTGCACTCGGGATTGGCATCGCACTTGCGACGAAAGTCAGCGGGAATCTGTTTCAACGAGGGATCCGGGACCACGATCACGCGTGGTCCGTCGGGGTTGGGGGGCGTGTCGGCGCGATACCACGTCGGCATTTGCTCGGTCTGGGCCAACAACAGCGGATGCCACAAGATCGTCCAACCGGCCAACAAGCTCCGCGCATCCGAATCGGGACCCCCGACGGGAAAATCTTCCAGGGTGGCCGAAGGGAGCAGAACGGAACACTCGTCAAACGGGGCCATAACGCGGTCGCAACTATGAGGGAAGGGAAGGGGACGGTGGAGTTGGGGGACGTCACAGAGTGTGATGGAAACTTCCGTAGGATCAAAGCCGCCACGCCGAACCGGTAGGGAAAGGCAGTCAGGGGCTGGCCGAAGCGGCTAAAAGCGGCGTGTCCGGCGGACAAATAATTTGACGCCGGATACGGTCGACGGATAGACTAGTAGCGTGGCGGGGACCGGATCGGCAGCGGCGGAGCGATTTTTTCTGCCGCGACGATGTATTCTCGGCGGTCGCCGGAACGCGACGTGTCGTCAACGGTTCGGGTTCCTGTAATCATTCTTTTCTCTTATCTCCTGATCTATCCCCTCTCGCGAAGGTGCAGCTTGGAAAAGTTTGCCGTAGAAATTCATGGTGCAATTTTGGGGCAATCAGCACATTCGGAACGCACAGGGTGGTGTAAATTCGACAACGTACCCGGCCGAGCGTGGAGAAGACGGCAGTGTCGGAGTACCCTGCCGGGACGGGATGCATTGCATTTTTCGACGTTGATTCGCAATCGAGTCTAAAAATCTGTCACAATTCAGCCAAAGATCGCCCAAGGATTCTCGCCATCCATCGTTTATTCCATTGTGCCGCTGGCACGTTCGTGTTCGACCCGGTCGCCCGCCAGAGCGGGTTGTCGGCGAGCGGTTCGAGCGGTTGTCACATTGGACAGCGAGACCGGTGGGGCACGAGACGGGCCACCAGTCGGGCCACCAGCCAACAGCGTGATGTCGCATGAGCTGCTCCCGCTGCACAGTCAATCGCCGATTTCACTCATCACTTTTTCGTTAGCGTTCAACCATGGCCAAGAGCTCTTCAGTTTGGGGAATCGAAATCGGACAATCAGCGCTCAAGGCGTTGCGTTGTTCGCTCGTGGATGACGAAGTTGTCGCCACCGCGTTCGACTACATCGAATACCCCAAAATCTTAAGTCAGCCCGAAGCGGTCCCCGAAGAATTGATTGCCGACGCGATCAATCAGCTGCTCGAACGCAACGAGGGGATGACTGACAAGATCTGCATCAGCGTCCCCGGCCAGAGCGGTCTGTCGAAGTTTTTCAAACCGCCGCCGGTCGAAGTCAAAAAGATCGCCGACCTGGTCCGCTACGAGGCTCGTCAACAAATCCCGTTCGAACTGTCCGACGTGGTCTGGGATTACCAGATGATGCCCGGCAGCATGGTCGAAGACGGTTACGCACTGGACAGCGAAGTCGGTTTGTTCGCGATGAAACGTGAACAAGCCAATCGCCAGTTGGCCCCGTTCGACACCGCCAATCTGGAAGTCGACGTCGTCCAATTGGCTCCGATCGCGTTGTACAACATGGTCGCCTATGACCGCATGGGCGATCGGCTCGACGGTGAAATCTTCAACTCGGACGAACCGCCTCCGTCCAGCGTGATCCTGTCGATCGGAACCGACAGCTCGGACTTGATCGTCACCAACGGGTTCCGAATTTGGCAGCGCAGCATGCCGATCGGCGGGAATCACTTCACCCGCCAGTTGACCAAAGACTTGAAGATGACGTTCGCCAAGGCCGAACACATCAAACGCAACGCCCGCGAGGCGGTTGATCCGAAGCTGATTTTCCAAACGATGCGGCCGGTGTTTAACGACCTGGTCACCGAAGTCCAACGTTCGATCGGGTTCTTCCGCAGCATCGATCGCAAAGCCGACATCACCGAGCTGTTGATCACCGGCAACACGGTCAAGATGCCGGGTCTGGCAGCCTATCTGGGCAAGAATCTGGGCTTCGAAGTCCACACCCTGGACCGCTTCAATCGCTTGGGTGGCGACGACGTGCTGGCCATCCCCACGTTCCGCGACAACGCGACGACCTTTGCGGTCTGTTACGGATTGTGTCTGCAAGGGTTGGGCATCTCGCAAATCCACGCCAGCCTGGTCCCGCAGGAAATCATCACGCAGCGGATGATTCGTGCCAAGAAACCCTGGACCGTCGCCGGGTTGGCCGTGCTGATGTTCGGGATGTCGGCCAATTTCTACTTCACCCAGAACAGTTGGAAAGAAAGCCACGACGACCTTTGGAAACAAGCCAATGCGTCGGTGACCAGCATGGAGAGCTATGCCCAAGATCACCGCGGCACCGATAGCGAACTGGAAAAGAAACTGACCTACCTGAACGCGGTCGGCGAAGAGATCACCGGTGATGCGGAAAACCGTGTCCTGTGGATGGAACTGATCCGCGGCGTCAATCAGATCATCCCACGCGGGGTCTACGAAGGCGTCGAACCCGGCCAGATGCCCAGCCCCAAACAGGTGCCCTACGAAGATCGGATCGATTTCCAAATCACGTCCTTCGAGACCAAGTACTTCGAAGACATCGCCGATTGGTACGAAAAGCGAAAGAAGCGATTCGCCGACGAAAAGGCTGACTGGGAGAAACTGATGAACATTCCCAAGGAGCCGGGCGCGATGGCCACCGAACCCGAACCGCCCACCGGGCCGTACTGGGTCGTCGAATTGCAAGGCTATCACTACTTCAACAATCCCGATCGCGTCGGCTTGCACGGTAACAACCACACCCGCAAGTACCTGACGACGGCGTTCCTGGATCCTAGCCGGTTGCCGCCTGATGTCGCCAACCGCGTCATCCGCCTGCCCGATCCGAACGATCCCTCCGCTGAACCGATCGAATACACCCCCGCCGAACTCGGCATCAGCTACCCGTTGATGCTGAACATCGAAAAGGCGATCGAAACGTCGATCCCGAACCCGGACTATGAACCCCCGGTTGCCGGCACGGTCGTTGCGACGACGGAGGTCGATCCCGATGCCGAACCGGAATTCTTCAAGGCCCGGCGGATGGACTTTTCGTTCCAATTCCTTTGGACCCCGACGACCCATTCGCAGCGAATGGAAGCCAAACGTTTGAAGGCCGAGGAAGAGGCGGCGTTGCAAGGCGAGGAGCCGCCCGTCGAGGAAACCCTGGACGATACCGTCGCCGCCACTCCGTAGTCCCGCGTCACACCACGCATCCGTTCAATCACTTTTTTCACTTTTCGCAACCCACGCAATCATCATGGACCAAGTCAAAGAGTACCTGGCCGTCGCTATCAAGCATGGATTCTGGATCGGCAGCTCGATTGTCCTGATCGGGGCCTTGACCGTCTGGTATCTGTCGACGAGTGATCTGAACGAAAAGACGGAATCGCAGATCCGCAAGATCGAAGGTGACGTTCAGAAAGTGTCGCAGTATCGCAGCGAGCTGCCGACCCAGCCGAACGATCTGTCTCATCAGTGGATGAACGAAAAAATCGAGATCCGCAAAGAAGAAGTCCTTCAGGCCTGGCAAAATGTGTTCGACGCACAGCGGGATATTTTGACGTGGCCCACCAAGTTGAAAGATGACTTTCTGATCGAATTCAAGTACGTCAAAGACCCCGAAACCGGAATCGTCGATCGCAACAAACTCAAACTGCCGTTCGAAAAATACGAGCCTTTCCCGCCGTCGTCCGACCCCGATCAGGTCAACCCCGAGCTGCTGCGTCGCTACGAGCAGTACATCGGCGAGACGCTGCCGAGTTACGCGGAAATTGCCGGTGCGAAATGGACCGCCGACTTTTCCAAACGCGCCGGCGGAATGGCGGAAAGCTACGGGATGGACGACATGATGATGATGGGGGCGGGACCGACCCGACAGGTCAAACGCAGTATCACCGGAGCCATCGAGGAACCGGTCGTGATCTGGAGTACGTCCAGCCAAGAGACGGTGCTCAAGGATCTGTTCCCCTGGCGCGGGGTCAAGGAGTATCCGTCGGAACTTGATGTGTACTACTCGCAAGAAAACCTTTGGATCCTGCGACAGTTGCTGCAAATCATCGCCGCCGTCAACGGAGGGGCGCAGCAATCGTTCGAAGCCGAAATCCGAGAAATCAAAAAACTCGCGATCGGAAAGTCGGTCACCTTCAACCAGGGCAACATCTCCGATCCGGGGTCACGCGTCACCGCCGGCTTTGGCGGGATGGGGATGGATGACATGGAAGGCTACGGCGACATGGACATGTATGAGATGGATAGCATGGGACCTGACGGCAGCGGTGGCATCGAGAGCGAAGGCTCCGACCCCGGCGACAGCCGTTATGTCAACACGGCCAACGAACCCATCGATGCCGCATCGCTGCGGAGTGCCTTCAGCAGCAACGACCCGGGACAAGTCGCGATCGCGGTAGCCAAACGCGTTCCCGTTATGTTGCACTTGCAAATGAACCAACAAAGCGTCGCCAGACTGCTGGCCGCCTGCGGTAGTGCACCGCTGATGGTCGATGTCCGCCAAGTCCGCGTCCTGCCCAAGGGAGGCTCTGCCAGCGGAGGTGGAGGCGGTGGCGACATGATGGGCATGGAAGACGAAATGATGGGCGACATGGGCATGGGAGGCATGGGCATGGGTGGCATGGGAGGCATGGGAGGCATGGGCGGTGGAGCGACCGTCGGAGCCCTCGAGGAATACCCGATGGACATGGAAGTGGAGATCTATGGTCTGATCTACTTCTATAATCCGCCCAGCGAAGAGTCGCTCGGTATCGATAAGGTGAAAGACGATGTCACGATCGACGAATCTGCCGAAGTGATCGACGCGCTACCAGGTCCGACCGACACCGAGCCGGCGACAACGGCCGAACCGCCGACCGCCACACCGCCGACGACGACACCGCCAGCGACAACACCGCCGGCGACCACGCCACCGGCAACAACACCGCCGGCAACAACACCGCCGGCGACCACGCCACCGGCTGCAACACCGCCGGCGACCACGCCACCGGCCGCGACGCCACCGACCGCGATGGCGATTCCCGTCGCGTCACCCTAGCGTAAAAACCCCCTCCTCCCCGGCCCGTGAAACGATTGCGGGCCTGATTTTCGACCATTACCCGATGAACCAAAGTACCTGCTGACAGGGGAACATCATGGACGCCGATAAACTGAAAGACTTTGCCGTCTACAATTTCGAAAAGCTGATCGTTGCGATTGTGGTGCTGCTGTCCGCCTTCTTGGTCTACAGCGGACTTGGCAAGCCGATCATCACGGAGAAGCACGACCCGGAGCGTTTGGCCCAGAGTGCGACCGAAGTGAAACGGCAGGTCGATGACGACCACACCGATGCGATCGTCAAAAACGAGGAAAATCCCCGCGAGCCGAAATTCGACATCGCGCTGGAACAAAGCAAGTTCCTGCAACCGATCAAATCCAGCCTCTATCAACCCGATCCGTGGGATTTGTCCAAGGCGAGCAAAGAAAAGGTGCGCCGCAAGGATCCCGTGCTTGCCAAACCGGCAGCGGTCCGAACGACCGGCGTGATCGCGTCGCTGGCCTACCGATCGCAAGACGGCACCTATGCGCTAGTCGATCTCGAGCCCGCCGACGAAGTGGAAGTGGTGGAAGTCAAACCAAAACGCTCCCGACGAAGCCGTCGTCAGAACCCCATGGACATGATGATGGGTAGCGAAGGCGACATGGACATGATGGACATGGAAATGGACATGATGGGCATGGACATGATGGGGATGGATGAGATGTCACCGACCGGCGCATCGGGGCCGATCCGAAAACTCGCCGCCGACAAGAACCTCGGCACGACGGCCAAGAAGACTCAGCACCTGACAACCGGTGCGGACCAGCCCCCCGTCCCCGGCATCGGGCTGTTCATCGCCGGGACGGCGGTGATTCCCCACAAACAGTTGATCGATGCGTACCAAGAAGCGCTCTCCTACGCGGCCGAATACGATCCGGTCAAACGTGACCTGCCGCGTTACGTCGCCTACCAGGTTCAACGGGCCGATGTCACCAACAAATCCGTCGATCAATTGACCGATGCGGACTGGATCCTCCGCGACAGCAACGACACGACAATTTGGAATGCCGCCAATTACTGGTCCGGCTTTGCGCCCGAGTTGGTTCCCGATGATTACCGAATTCCCGGGGTCACCATGTGGATTCCCCCGGTGTTGCTGGACCCCTACGCCAGTTTTGCCAACCATCCGTTGATTCCGTTGAAGACCAAACGGGCGCTGCTGGCCGAGCAGATGGAAAAAGAAGCCGCAGAAGAGAAAGCGAACTCCGGCCCAGTCGATATCGGACAATTTGAAATCGATATCGCCGGCGGTCAGACGCGATCCTACGGTGGCGGCATGGACGATGGTTACGATATGGACATGGGGATGGACATGGATATGGACATGGACATGGACATGGATATGGACATGGGATATGGCGGGGGCAGGGGCGCCGGCAGGTCAGCCCATGAAGGCAAACCCGCCGAAGAAAACCCCGTCGACTACAAACTGCTCCGCTTCTATGACTTTGCCTACATCCAAGGCAAAACCTACAAGGTGGGCGGCAAAGTCGTGGGGATGGACCCGAGAGCACCGCGGATGAATCGCCAGTACGTTTATCGCGTGCGTTTCGCCGTCAATGATCCCAACTTCCCCAAGTCGCCAGAGCTGCAACCGAAGAGTCGCAATCTGGATCCGGAAGCCTACAAGCGTTACGTGACGCTGTCGGCCGAAGCCGAACAGACTCAAAAACGAAACTACAAACGTTGGAGCGAGTGGAGTGATCCGAGTGCCCCGACGTCGCTGCCGCCAGTCGATCGCGTCGCCTTTGGCAGTGTGAAACCCTACAAGCCGCGTGTCGTGAACGCCGGCAATCGAAGGATCGAGATCGAATCCGATCCGCCCAAGGCAGAAGTCGTTGCGTCGAGTTTCGATCCACGTCTCGGCGTTTTCGTGCCGGCCCGGATGGAGGCAACCGAAGGCACCGTGTTGAGCACCGAAGTCGAATCGGCCGAAGTCGTCGATCCGATCACCCTGGAAGTCAAGAAGACCAGCGAGCCGAAGGTCATCAAGTCGTCCGCAACCGTGATCGACGTTGAAGGCGGTGCACCGCTGGAAATCGTTGATGACGAAACCATCATCGAACCCGGAATCTTCTTGATGGTCGACAGCAATGGGAAGCTGCAAGTCCGGGATGCGACCGAAGAGCAGCGGGTCTATCGGATCCAATCCTTCGCCGAAGAACGTGGTCTGTAACGGATTAGATAGAAACAGGATGTACGATTTTGCACGCGGGCCGTTCCCGCGAACACGCCCGCGACGGCAACGCCGTCACGAATGGTCCCGACGTCTGGTTGCCGAATCCTCGCTCACCCCGAGCGACCTGATTTGGCCGATCTTTGTCCATCCGGGAACGGGGGCCCAAGCGATTGAGTCCCTGCCGGGAGTCGAGCGATTGGGAACCGACAAGATCGTGGATGCCGCCAAGCGCGCCTGCGATTTGGGGATCCCGGCGATCGCGGTTTTTCCGGCGACGCCCGCGGAATTGAAAACCCCCGACGCCGCCGAGGCGACCAACCCCGAGAACTTGGTCTGCCAAACGGTCCGCCAAATCAAAGCGGCGGTCGGCGACACGTTGGGAATCATTTGCGACGTCGCCCTCGACCCGTACAGCAGCCACGGTCACGATGGAATCGTGCGCGACGGAGACGTTGTCAACGACGAAACCGTGAGCATTCTGGCCCAACAAGCGGTGGTGCAGGCCGATGCCGGATGCGACATCATCGCGCCCAGCGACATGATGGATGGCCGCGTCGGTGCAATCCGCGACGCGCTGGAAGCGGCCGGCCACGTCAACGTTCAAATCATGTCTTACGCGGCCAAGTACGCCAGCGCGTTCTACGGCCCGTTTCGCGAAGCCGTCGGATCCAAGGGCAACTTGGGTGGGGCCAGCAAGAAAACCTATCAACAATCCCCCGCGCAAGCCGACGAAGCCTTGCACGAAGTGGCGCTGGATTTAGCCGAAGGCGCCGATTCGGTGATGGTCAAACCCGGCATGCCTTATTTGGATATCGTCACCAACGTCAAACAAACCTTTGGCGTGCCGACCTTCGTGTACCAGGTCAGCGGTGAATACGCGATGTTGTCGGCAGCCGGACAACTCGGCTGGCTCAACCGCCGTGACGTCGCGATAGAAAGCCTGTTGGGGTTCAAACGCGCCGGTGCCGACGGCATCCTGACCTACTTCGCCCCCGAAGCCGCCCAGTGGCTGAGTGAGTAAGTCACGCCGTGCGTGACGGCCGGACGTAGGTCACGCTGTGCGTGACGGATGGAGGTAGGTCACGCTGTGCGTGACGGATGGAGGTAGGTCACGCTGTGCGTGACGGGACTGGCATGCACAGCATGCCCTACGGGACAGGCATGCACAGCATGCCCTACGGGACTGGCATGCACAGCATGCCCTACGGTTCAGTCGGCCAACTCTTTGATCGTCTCGGTCCCCAAGCGAACAATTCGCCAGTCGGGCAGCACGTCTCCG
Source organism: Stieleria sp. (assembly GCF_041595215.1). Lineage (NCBI taxonomy): Bacteria > Pseudomonadati > Planctomycetota > Planctomycetia > Pirellulales > Pirellulaceae > Stieleria > Stieleria sp. The sequence continues at coordinate 10,160 of NZ_JBFHKV010000009.1, forward strand.
CCGATCGACTGATACACATCGATCGCATTTTGGTTCCAATCCAAGACGGCCCATTCCATCCGCCCGCAATCCCTCTCGATGGCAATGTGGGCCAGTTTTCGCAGCAACGACTTCCCGATTCCCAACCGGCGAAAGTTGGGGCGGACGTAGATATCTTCCAAGTAGATGCCGGGTTTACAGAGAAACGTCGAGAAGTTTTGGAAGTAAATCGCGTACCCGACCAACTGGCGTTCGGATTCGTCTTGGTGAACCGTCTGGGCCACCAACGCTTCGGCGCAGCGGCGGACGAACAGCGCATCGTGCATGTCGTCTTCACTGGCGGTCAATTGATGCTCCAGCTTTTCAAAGATCGCCAGTTCACGAAGCATCTGGAAAATTTCTGGAACGTCGATGGGACGCGCCGCACGGATTTCGAAGGCAGGTTCAGGCATGGTGGGACAAAACGGGTTCGTTGATTCAATCAGCGGTGGGGGATTACCAGAAACGTCAGTCGAAACGTTTGGGGGCGTCCTACGTTTACGTAAAGCATCCCGATGATGCAGTCGCAGTCAACCGTGAAGTCCCCCAAACCGATTGATCGATACGTCCGGATCGATCGACAGCCAAAGCGAATATGGAAACGATCAACGGCCGCTTCTTGCCAGACGATTCAGAAGGGCCCCAGCATTCGCCGGTCACCCCGCCCAGGTCGGACCCGTCGGCAGACCCGCCCCACCACGCCGACCCGGATCGAACCGACAACCACACGCCGCTCGCCGACGAATCTGAGGAGGCTGATTCGTTGGCAACCGTTTGGGGAGCGGGCGCGACGTCCGAACCCGAGCGGCCAACGGGCGAGCCTTCCGGACGCTCGGGTGCCGCACCTCGCCAGCGGGAAACCGGCCTGTCCGAGGCCGAATGCACCCTCGGTTCCGCTTCCGGTGGGCACCGCGAAACAGCGGAATCTGGTGAAGACGATCAACGCCGTGATTGTGATCGCTATGTCGAACTCGGTGAGCTCGGCCGCGGCGGCTGGGGTGTGGTTCAGCGCGCCCTCGATCGCCAACTACAACGCGAGGTCGCCGTCAAACGCATCAGCAATCCGGGAAAGATCCAGCCGAGCGAACGAGAACAGTTTCTGCACGAGGCGCGGATCACGAGCGGGCTTCAGCACCCTGGCGTGGTCCCCGTTCACGAGTTGGTCGCCGACGAATCGGGCGACACCTACTACGTGATGAAGCTGCTCGAAGGCGACACGTTGCGTCATCACATTCGCACCGCACATGCCAAGCAATCCGAACGCAAGTGGCTCCGGCACGAATTGCTCGAAGCGATCACTCCGCTGTTGCTTCGATTCATCGATGTGTGCAACGCAGTGGCCTATGCCCATCGACGCGGCATCATCCACCGTGATCTGAAACCCACCAATGTGATGGCCGGTGCCTTCGGTGAAACGATCGTCGTGGATTGGGGGCTGGCACGCTACATCGACGACGAGGACGACGGCGGTGAAACAACGGTCCAGGGGCCGGCAAAACAAAACGATCAATCGGGCAGCTATCGTTCGTCGTCACCGATGGAGTCCGAGGGCAGCGTGATCGGCACGCCGACGTACATGGCGCCCGAACAGGCGCGGGGGGAACTCGCCTCCATGGGCAGCCACAGCGACATCTATTCGCTCGGGGTGATCCTTTACGAAATCATCGCGGGGACTCATCCGCACAAGGGGCTGGACATCAAATCGGTGCTCCGCCGCGCCCGCGAAGGTGAATTCACGCCGCTACGAGAGATGCAGCCCTGTGTCCCGAAACCGTTGGAAGAGATCGTCCACACTGCGATGGATCCTACCGCGGAACGAAGGTATTGCGATGTCGAAAGCCTGGCCGATGATGTGCAACGATTTATGACGGGGTTGCGCGTGTCGGTCCATGACGAAACTCTGGTCGAGCGATGTTCCCGTTGGTGTGGGCGACACCGTGCACTCGCATCCACCATCGGTTTGGCGATCGTGGGTTTGATGATCGTCTCGGTGATCAGCGCGTTGGTGATCCGCTCGGCGCACCAGGCAGAGCGTCAAGCGAGGATCGAAGCTCGCGAGGCCCATCACGAGTCTCTTGAGCGTCTCGTCGATGCACGCGACACCGCGGACACGTGGTTGGTCGATCTGAGCGGTTCCTTGCAATTCCATCCGGCGATGACGCCGCTGAGGAACGAGCTGATCGGACAAGCCCTGAAGCAATACCAGCGGTTGATCGAACAGCCGATCGATCCGATCGCAGATCGATTCAGCAACGAACTTGACGCCGATGCCTTTAAAACCAACACCCTGGTCTGGTTGGAACGCGTCAAGTGCCATTTGCGTTTAGGCGACCTGCATCGGATGCGTGGGCAGGCCGAGCAATCGTACGAACACTTTGCCAAGGCGGAGTCCATTCTGGCCGGCTTGGGGCACGCTGTAGATACCATCACACCGGTCTCGATGCACCGGTTGGGTGCCGCTTCGCCGCTTGGCGACAGTTGGTTCCTCCACGCGCCCTCGCTGCATGAACTTGTTCGTTTGGAAAAGATCAACACGACGATCGGCAGGGCGTTGGCGACCGAGTCGTCACCCACGCTCGCCGATGCGATCGGAGCCCGCGAGCAGCTTCAACACTGGTTGCCTTTCGAACCGCCGCCGGTTTCCGACGCCGCACCCTCCACGTTCGTCGCCCGTGCGATTTCAGCTTTGGTCCGCTTGGAATTGGTGATTGAACGCACCCAGGCATCGACATCCCCGTCGGCAAGACGTGTGTTTTCTGCGGATCGCTATCAGAACGCCGTCGGTTGGGCACGCTGGCTGGCCGATCATCGGGGCGATCCCTGCGACATGAAGCTTTATGAGACGATCGCGACCGAGCACGCCCAACGCTTTAGCCGACGCGGCGATTTCACCGCCTCGCACCAAGCGTGGACGCAATTGATCGATCATCTCAGTGAGCGTCTGCAGTCCGCCGGCGAACGATCCGATTGGATGCAATCACTCGCCCACGCCAAATTGCGTCGCGCCGAAGTGGCCGTCCAGCTGGGACGCAAGGATGAGGCTGCGGAGGACTACGCCAGTTCGATCGAGGATTTAGAGCGCACTTGGTTATTGGCCGACGCCGACGAGTTCTTTCGCGTTAACTTGGCCACCGCGGAAAACAACCTGGGGCGATTGTGGGTCAATGGGAACGACCAGCAACGCCAACAAGCGAAGCAATTGTTTGCCCGATCGATCGCCACCTATCAACAACTGCTCAGCGAATCGGCGACTCCGGACATTCTGCGGCGGCTGGCACAAACCCACACCGCGATGGCCGAAGCGATCGATGCATCGAGCGACGGCAGCGACGGAACTTCTGCCGCCAAGCAGCTCGAGCATCTGCAACACGCCAACCTGGCCTACGAGATCTTACGTGATCAAGAGCTGCTCGTGGACACCGACCGACTCAATTGGGCCACCACGTTGGTCGATCGACGCCAGATCGATCCCGAGGCGGTCGATCCCAAAACCATCCGCACACTATTGGAAGAGATTGATTTGGAGGCGCTTTCCGGACCACAACGCGGCAAGTATCAATCGTTATTGGCGACGTTGCGTTGATCGGTTCAGAGTGGCGGTGTTGAATGATACAATCACTACCAGCGCAATGACTGATCTTGAGAATCGTGGATTCGCGGCTGAAGATTCCATGCACGGCAAGATCGGGTGCGGTGATTGTCCGATTGTGACCCATCTTTATGGGCCCCATCGACACACTTCAAAGCGCCTTTCCAACTTGACGAATTGACATGATGCCCGCTGCGATGAATCCAGATCCCCTCAAGGGCGACACAAACCCCGATTGCTTGCTCGGTTCCCCCCAGGGTGTCGCCGGCGCGCGCAGTGGTCAGCCGGTGCAGCTGGAACCGGAAGCCACGTTGCAGCGTTCGCCAGATCAGTCGTTTGGTTCTCGCAACGATCAATCGTGTCTGGTGCAGATTTATCCTGCTGACGTTGTTGATGGGATGTTGCTGATCGAGAAAGATGAATTGACGATCGGCCGCGAAGCCGGTTCGGACTTGATGCTGAGCGACACCAGTGTTTCGCGTCAACACGCCGTCATTCGTCGCACCGAGGCGGGCTTTGAACTCGAAGACTTGGGCAGCACCAATGGAACGTTCATCGGCGGCCGTCCAGTCACTCGTGTTCGATTGAACTCCGGTGACACGATTCGTTTCGGCAGTTTTCTGTTCAAGTTCCTTTCGGCCGGAAGCGTCGAATCGCAGTATCACGAAACGGTTTATTCGGCGCTGACACGCGATGCGTTGACCGGGACGATGAACAAACGCTACTTGCTGGAAACACTCAGTCGTTCGATTGCCGCCGCGGTCCGCCAGCGTCAGCCGGTCACCGTGGTGATGTTAGACATCGATCATTTCAAGAGCGTCAACGACACCTATGGACACTTGGTCGGCGACGAAGTGCTGCGGGAATTCGGCCGGCGCGTCTCCACCGGCTGTCGCGAAGACGATTTGTTGGCGCGTTACGGAGGCGAAGAGTTCTGTCTGTTGCTCTCGGCGACCGGTGCCGAGGAAGCCTTCGACGTCGCCGAGCGGTGTCGCAAGGCGGTCTGCGACCAACCCTTCGAGACCGCTGCTGGACCGCTCAAGATCACCGCAAGTTTCGGTTTTGCGGTGCTCAATCAAGAGCACAGTGAAACGGGATTGGAGCTGATCCACCGCGCCGACGAGAAACTATACGAAGCCAAACGCAGCGGGCGAAACCGTGTTTGCGGCGACGGCGTCGCCTAAGACACGTCGCTCTGGATCGCGCGGCGCTGGATCGCGCCGTGTACCTTTCAATCGCCGACGCCCAGGTCATCGTCAAAGCTGGCCAGAATCAGTTTCAATTCTGATTCTTCGTGGCTTTCGAAACTCGTTTTAAACGCCTTGAACCGACGCGTCAGCTTGTTGATGTGTTCGACGGCTTCGCAATTCAGTTCCAAAATCAGATCGGCCAGATCACGGATTTGTGAAAACAAGGTCGAGTGTTGGGCCCGCAGTGTTTCGGCGGTCAGGCTCAGATGTGGCGCGATGTCGACGGCATCATCAAAGTAACCATAAGCCTCTTCGAGAGAGAAGTGGATTGCCAATTGGTCTCTCAATTCGGCGAGTCCGGCGATCAATTCCGGCCAATGATTCTTTGCCGTCTCGGGGTGCGCAAACATCGGAATCAGGCGATCCCAGAGTGATTTCAACTGACGGTTGTCGTCTTTGATCTCTCTCAGAAAAGCAGCGTTGACGGTCAAACGACCGACCGGTTTGCTGGCTAAGCCTTCTCCAGATGATTTCCCAGCGGCGAGCTGGTTACTTGGCGCGAGCGCGTCAGACATCGGCATGATCCTTTTGTTTTGAGGCTACTTTCATTGTAACCACCAATTCCAACTCGCGAAGTTTTTTGCATGCTTTTTGATCGATCTTGGCAGTCTGTGCGGCCCGCCCTCGACGGGTAAGCGCGATTGCCCAAGCTGGTCATGCATTCCAGATGGAAAACGGCATCACGTCCTCAATGCGATCGGCACCGACCTGCAGCATCAGCAGACGGTCCACCCCCAACGCCACGCCACTACATGGGGGGAATCCCGCACGCATGGCTTCGACCAGGGTCGTTTCGGCGGCCAGACGACTGCGTCCCGATGCGGTTCGCTTGCGGTTGTTTTCGGCGTACCTTGCCAACAGCACGTCGGCATCGAGCAGTTCGTCATACCCGTTAGCCAATTCAACCCCACGGACATACAGTTCGAATCGGGCGGCACATTCAGGGTCGTGCGTCGACGGTTTTGCCAACGCGGCTTGCGACAGTGGGTAATCAGTCAACAGCGCCGGCCGTTGTTGCCCCAGCTTCGGCGCGATCCGTGCGGACAACAGATAGTCGAGCATCTGATCGCGATCCTTGGCGATCGTTGCCGCCAGCGACGCGTCCAGTTTCGCCACGTGATCGCATAAGTCGCCAATGGAAACATCGATCGGATCGAATCCGAGTTGTTCGACAAAGGCATCGCGGTAACGGATCGAATCATAGCCGTCGGCGGCCAGCATCTTGGAAACGAATTGGCCGGTCAGTCGCATCGCTGATTCAAAATCGCCGCCGACTTCGTACCACTCCAGCATCGTGAATTCGATGTTGTGCAACGCACCGCATTCGCCGCCACGGAACACCGGACCGATGCTGTAGATCGAGGGTGCTCCGCCGGCCAGCATGCGTTTCATCGCTGACTCGGGAGACGTCTGCAAGTAAAACCGCTGGGGAAGACGCGGATCCGAAATCCCGAGCGACTCCGTTTCAACGGCCAACGGATCCAGATAGGCATCGACCACACAATCGCGCGACAGGCATGGTGGTTGCGTTTCCAGGAAGCCGTGCTCGTCGAAAAAGCGACGCGTCTGGCGAAGCAACTCGGCACGCGCCGCTAGATGGTTTACATTGGCCATGACCACACTCATGTTCTTCGTGGCATCACGTTCGTCCTTTTCCACGCGACACCCTTTGTGAATTCTTCTTCGCCAGATCGTTACGCACGCCAACGCCAATTCGCGCCGATCGGCGTCCAGGGACAAGACCGGATCGAACGCGCCCAGGTCGCCATCCTGGGGTGCGGCGCACTCGGGACGGTGGCGGCGGAACTATTGTGTCGCGCCGGCGTGGGCCAGATTCGAATCATTGATCGTGATGTTGTCGAGTGGACGAATCTGCAACGACAATCACTCTTTGACAGCGAAGATGCCCGTCTGGGGGTCAGCAAGGCCGAAGCCGCGTGTCGCAGGCTGCGGCAGATCAACGATCAGGTGCAGACCACTGCGGTCGTGACCGACATCAACGCCGGTAACATCGAATCCGTTTTAGCCGGTGCAGAGTTGGTGATCGACGCGACGGATAATTTCGGCATTCGGTTTTTGTTGAATGACTGGGCCCTGTCGACCGGCACTGCGTGGGTGCATGGCGGCTGCGTCGGGGCGAGCGGTCAGGTGCGCCTGTTTGATGGAGCCGACCGCCCGTGTTTTCGCTGTCTGGTCCCCAACCTTCCGCCGGCAGGCGTCGTCGACACCTGCGATACCGCCGGCGTGATCGGACCGGCGACCCACGCGATCGCCAGCTTGCAGGCGGCCGAAGCGCTCAAGTGGATTTCGGGCAATCGACAAGCCGTTTCCGAAGACGTGTTGTCGATCGATCTGTGGAACAACCGAGTCCGCCAAGTCAAACTCGATCGGGCCATCGCGCCCGAGTGCACCGCCTGTGTACGGCGCGACTTTGAATTCCTCCGCGGCGACGCCCTTGGCAGCAGCGAAGGGGCGTTGTGCGGACGCGACGCCGTGCAACTCAATCCACAGGGCGACAACGTGCAGATCGACTTGCAGGCCATGGCGCGACGTTGGGAAGCGATCGGTCCGGTCCAATCGACTCGCTTCTTCACACGATTGCAGGTCGATGAGGCGACCCAGCTGACGTTGTTCCGCGACGGCCGCGTCGTCGTTCAAGGAACCGATGATCTGGCGCGCGCCCGATCACTTTTCGATCGGTTTGTCGGCAACTGAGACGTCCTTTCGGCGGCCTGGACCGGTATAAAGGCATCTTATCGCTTCGGACAACTTCCATCCCTCGATCCCACGAAAGGCTTCTCATGCACGGAAAAGATGCGATTCGCAGCGCGTACCAACTCAGCCGAATGGTCCTCACGTCGTATGTCAGTGATCTGACCGATAGCGAGCTACTGACCCGGCCGGCCAAAGGCTGTAACCATGTGGCTTGGCAGCTCGGCCACTTGATCAGCTCGGAGTGCGGATTGCTCAATTCGGTAGCGCCGGGGGCTGCCATCGAATTGCCCGAAGGCTTTGCCGAGAAACACAGCAAGGAAAACACGGCGAGTGACGATCCGGCGGACTTCGCGAGCCAGGAAGAGTATTTGGCGTACTTCCCCAAGCTGCAAGAAGCGGCCTTCAACGCGTTGGATGCCCTCTCCGACGAAGACCTGGCCAAAGAAGCCCCCGAGCATCTGCGCCAGATTTGTCCCAACGTGGGAGGCGTGTTTGTTCTGATCGCGACGCACCCGATGATGCACGCCGGCCAGTTCGTACCGGTGCGGCGAATACTGGACAAGCCGGTGTTGATTTAATCACGGACCGAGCGGGGCCATTCAATCGAGGGTCGAGCATCCCGGAGGGGTGCCAGCATGTAGCCGCAGGTCAGCGCAGCGCCACCTCCGGTAATCGGAGCGCCGGGATCTCGCTCGCGGGCCGAGCATCCCGGCGGGATGCCAGCAAGTAGCCGGAGGTCAGCGCAGCGCCACCTCCGGGAAGCACGCCTGAAAGTCCCATCGACCCCGGCGGGGTCGCAGCGAATCAATCCGCCGGTGGTGCCGCAGTTCGCCTAGCGGAAAGAGATTGATCGGGAGGCTTGAACGTTGCTGCAGGCCGGATTCGAGAGCGCGGGCGCCATTCGCTTCGACACCCTCCGGGGTCGCGTCCGGCAGGGGCCGGATGTCCGGAGGTTTCGCTGCGCTCACCTCCGGCTACTGGCTTTGACCCCGTTCGGGGTCATGCCTGCGAATCCAGCATCCGGGCGAATCGCCGGAGGTCAACGCAGTCTCTCCCCCGGGCAACCTACAGCCGCACCGGGATGCCGGCGTCGCGCATCACCTGCTTGGTTTCGGCGATGGTGTATTGGCCGAAGTGAAAAATGCTCGCCGCCAGTGCCGCGCTGGCTTTGCCTTTCAGGATGGCTTCGGCCAAGTGGGTCGGGTTCCCGGCCCCTCCGCTGGCGACGACCGGGATGTTCACTGCGTCGCTGACCGCGGCGGTGACGGGCAAATCGTAACCGTCGCAGGTTCCGTCGGCGTCCATGCTGGTCAACACGATCTCGCCGGCGCCGAGTTCTTGGACGGTTTTGGCCCAAGCGACAGCCTCCAGCCCCGTCGGTTTTCGTCCACCATTGATGTGGACCTCCCAGAACTCCTGGCCGTCTTTGAGCACCCGCTTGGGGTCGATGTTGACGACGATGCATTGGCTTCCGAAGCGGTCGGCGGCCTTGCGGACGAACTCGGGGTCTTTGCAGGCGGCGGAGTTGATGGACACCTTGTCGCAGCCGGCATTGAGCAGATCGCGGACGTCTTCGATCGATCGGACGCCTCCGCCGACGGTCAGCGGCATGAAAACGCAGTCCGCGGTCCGCCGAACGACGTCCAAAATGATGTCGCGTTCTTCGTGGCTGGCGGTGATATCCAGAAAGACCAGTTCGTCAGCCCCTTCGGCTTCGTAACGGCTGGCCACCTGGACCGGATCGCCCGCATCCCGCAAATTGACAAAATTGGTTCCTTTGACAACGCGTCCGCCATGCACGTCCAGACACGGGATCACTCGGGCAGCTAACATCGATCGGGTTCGGATTTTGTTTGGTGAATCAGAAAATACGGGGTGTGATCGACGTGTTATAGGTCAATCAGCGGTCGGCTCGAAGGGTGGCAACGGTGCGTCCGGTTGACCTTGAGGGATCGCGAATTTAATTTGCAACAGCGGTTTTGAGCATCGGATCCAAAACCACGTCGTTCCCCGTCGTCGCCCCTTCCTCTCTCAGGCTTCCCCCCCGTGTCAAACGTCACCCCGGTTCGAAACGCGCTTATCAGTGTCAGCGACAAGCTGGGCCTGGCCGATCTAGCGGCCGGATTGCAGCGAGACGGTGTGACGATCTACAGCACCGGTGGAACGCGTCGTCACTTGGAACAATCGGGCATCGACGTCCTGGACGTCGCCGAGTACACCGGTTTTCCCGAGATGCTCGACGGTCGCGTGAAAACGCTGCATCCCAAAGTGTTTGGCGGCATTTTGGCGATCCGCGATCGGGAGGATCACATCGATTCGATCGAAGAGCACGACATCGTCCCGTTCGACTTGGTCGTCGTCAATTTGTATCCCTTTGCCGCCACCGCCTCGCGGCCCGGTGTCACGTTTGAAGAGTGTGTCGAGCAAATCGACATCGGCGGGCCGAGTTTGGTCCGCGCCGCGGCCAAGAATCACCGCGATGTCGCGGTCGCCACCAGCCCCGAACAATATGGCGAGTTGCTCGAGCAGCTCGATTCCGGCGGCACGACGCTGGAACTGCGGAAACAATTGGCCGCCGATGCCTTCGATCATACCGCGGCCTACGACCGAGCGATCGCGGATTACATGCGTGGCGATTCGATCGCCGGTGAGTTCCCCTCGTCGATGCACCTGGCACTTCGTCGCAAGAGCCAATTGCGATACGGCGAAAACCCGCACCAGCGTGCGGCGTTGTATTGCGATCCGACCATCCGCAGTGCCAATCTGGTTTCGGCCCGTCAGATCAGCGGCAAAGAACTGTCCTACAACAACTTGCTGGACCTCGATTCGGCACTGGAGATCGTTCGCGGTTTATCCAATCCGGCCGTTTCGGTGATCAAGCACAACAACCCTTGCGGCGCCGCCAGCGACGTCAAACTCGTCGACGCCTGTCGCAAAGCCCTCGCGGGTGATCCCTTGAGTGCGTTCGGTTCGGTGTTGGGCTTCAACAAGACCGTCGACATGGCCACGGCCGAATTGCTCTGTGAACCGGGATTGTTTATCGAAGCGATCGTCGCGCCGGACTTCGAAGCCGGTGCGGTGGGACTGTTGACCACGCGTCCGCGTTGGCGCGAGAACGTGCGACTGATGCAAGTCGGCATCCTGGATGATCCGCCACCGGCGATTCAACGTCGCTTCATCAGCGGCGGGATGTTGGTGCAAGACGCCGACCGCATGACCAGCCCGCGCGTGCAGTGGGAAACGCCCACGGAAACCAAGGTCGACGAAGAACTCTGGGATGACTTGGTTTTCGGCTGGGAAATGGTCCGGCACGTCAAAAGCAACGCCATCGTGTTGGCCAACGACACGTCCCTGGTCGGTGTCGGAGCCGGTCAGATGAGTCGCGTCGATAGCGTGGAAATCGCGATCGAAAAGGCGGGGGATCGCGCCAAGGGTGCGATCCTGGCCTCCGATGCGTTTTTCCCCTTCCCCGATTCGATCGAGGCGGCTGCCGAGGCCGGCATTGTGGCGATCATCCAACCCGGCGGTTCACGCCGCGACAACGAAGTCGTGGAAGCCTGTGACCAATATGACCTGCCGATGGTGTTGACCGGACGACGACACTTCAAACACTAGGCTGGACACCAACGATTGCCGGACAGGTAGGCTTTCACCATGACGATCCTTGATGACATTCTGGTCAAAACCCGCCAGACGATCGCGCGCGATCGGGCCGCCGTTTCGTCGGATCGATTGGAGTCCGAGCTGGATGGCTTGCCGCCCTGCCGTGACTTTCATGGTGCCCTGGCGGCCGGCCAACGCGTCAATCTGATCGCGGAAGTCAAACGCGCGAGCCCCTCGGCGGGCCTGATCCGTGAAGACTTTGACCCCGCTGAAATCGCCAAGTGTTACGTCGAGGGTGGCGCCGCATGCATCAGCGTGCTGACCGACGAACCGTTTTTTCAAGGTTCGCTGGATTATCTGCGAGCCGTTCGCGCGGCGGTCGACATTCCGATCTTGCGAAAGGACTTTATCGTCGATCGCTACCAATTGCTTCAGGCGCGTCACGCCGGTGCTGATTGCGTGTTGCTGATCGCCGAATGCTTGCCACCGGATGAATTGAAACAGCTTCACGAGTTCGCCACCGAGCTCGGCATGCAGACCTTGATCGAGTTGTTTGACCCTGAGAATTTGGACGCCGTGTTGGCCACCGGGACCAAGTTGGTCGGAGTCAACAACCGTGATCTCAGGACGTTCAAGACGACGCTGCAGCACACCTTGGATCTCTGCCCATCGATTCCACCGGATCGCTTGATCGTCGGGGAAAGCGGCATCCGGGAACACGCGGACCTGTTGCGGTTGGCCAGCGGCGGCGTCAAGGCTGTGCTGGTGGGCGAATCGCTGATGAGAAAGGACGACATCACCGCTGCAGTTCGAGAGTTATTGGGATGAACGTTCGCAACAGACGTTTTGTGGTGCCCCTGGTCGCCTGTCTGTTGTTTGCCATCGGCGTGACGTTCGCGGCGGTGCGTACCGTCACGCGTTATCAAACGCCCGGTTCTACCAATCCCGCGACACAAGGGATGTGCGACTTTCACAACGGGCTGTACTTTCCCGCCACCGCGCTGTTGGCTGGTAAAAGTCCCTATGGCCAGCAGTATGCCGACGAGTACCCGGTGTCGCGCCAAATTCCGTTTTTCTCGCCCGTCATTCTGGTGCTGCACGCGCCGCTGACGTTCTTGCCGCTGCCGGTCGCTGACGTTCTGTTCTTTGCGCTCTCGGTGGTGCTTGTGATCGTGTTGGCGACGTTGTGTGTCAACGCCGCCGGCGTGGGCAGTCGTACGGGCGGGGCCGCCGGCGCAGGCGGGCGTTTGACATGGATCGCATCGATCTCCGCGGCGATCATGTTTTCCCGCAGCGGTCACATTTCGCTTTACAACGGTTACTTCACGATCGAGTTGGCGTTGGCGACGATCGCCGCAATCCACTTTGCGAAAGACCGCCCGGTGGTCGCGGCCGTCGCGCTCACGCTGGTGTCGGCCAAACCGACATTCATCTTGCCGCTGGGTTTTCTGATGCTGGCCCGCGGAAACTACAAAGCGTTGGCGTTGGGCGCCACGATCAGCCTGCTCGGCGCGGGGCTGCCGATGACCTACCTGGCCTATCATGAAGGCATTCGGGCGACCGGTTCGATCGACATGGCCGCCGGATTTGACAAGATCGTCGACGACATCGGATCGGCGCAACAGGTCCACATGCAAACCCAGGATGAATCACCAGTCGATTCATGGACGCGATTGGACGCCTTGGCTACGGTTTGCAAATGGACCGGCAGCGATCCCGGACAATTCGTTCACCTGGCTGTGATGATGCTGATTTTGGCGTGGCCGATGTTGATTCTGTTTTACCGATCGCGGCGTGGTCTGGACGACGGTGTCGCCGGAGGAACCGGCTGTTTGATGCTCGTCACGCTCCTGACGAGTCTGTACCACCAATCCTATGACGCGATGATCGTCGTTGCCCCGACAGTCGGCTTGCTGCTGGCGTGTACCGATTTCTGGAGGTCGGTTTCGCCTTCGACCCGCGGGGTGCTCGGCGCCCTGATGGTGTTTCCAGCGTTCAATTACCTTTCCACGCGAAGCTTTCTGACGCGTTTGGACTTGGGCGAGGTCGGATTCGGGGTGATCACCAGCCTCAGCGGTGTGGCGTTGATGATCGCGTGGGCGGTGATTTGCGTGCTGTTTACGCGTTACTCCATCGGACGGTGGCCCGCTCGCTGACGCTTTTGCGTGAAAAGGGGGGGCGCCGCACGTATAATCGCTATTGCCCCGTCCCTTTGCCTGACCAAATCGCTTCAACTGGCTTGTTGCCGCCACGGGCCTGTCTAGACTGCATCAGACAGCATGAATTCGCACCTGGAACCTTCTTCGATATTGCCCGATGGACGATCTCTTCCGCGCCGAACCCGAGCCCCAGGTTTCCGAGTCGTCGGGACCGTTGGGCTCTCACGTCGTTGACACGCGTGCCCCTCGATTCCGGCCCGCCAAAGTCTTTCTCGCGCTTCCGGCGTACAACGAACAGGAAGCGTTGCCGGAATTGCTGGAACGGATTGGCGAATCGTTTGCAGACACCGGCCTGCCCTACGAAGTCGTTGTGGTCGACGACGGCAGCACCGACAACACCGCACAAATCGTTTCACAGTTGTCGTTCCAGATGCCGTTGCATCTGGTCCAGCATCAGCAAAACCAAGGCTTGGGGACGACAATTCGCGACGCACTTCGCGAGGCCGTGGATCGCGCCGGCGAGCGTGACATCATCGTCACGATGGACGCCGATAACACGCACCCACCGGGTTTGATCGATCGGATGGTGCGGATGATCCACGAAGGCTGCGACGTCGTGATCGCCTCGCGATTTGAGTCCGGCGGCTGTGCCGTCGGCGTACCGATCGAGCGACATTTTTTGTCCGTCGGCGCGCGGCTGTTGTTTACGGTTCTGTTTCCCACGCGTGGCGTCCGCGATTACACCTCCGGGTTTCGTGCCTATCGAGCTTCGGTGATCCGTCAGGGCTTTGCCGATCACGGCGATGCGTTTGTCGGTGAAAAAGGCTTCTCTTGCATGGCGGACATCTTGTTGAAACTGCGCAAACAAGGCGTCTTATTCGGCGAGGCACCGTTGCGTCTGCGTTACGACCGCAAAGGCGGCGCGAGCAAGATGCAGGTTTTTAAAACCATCTGGTTGACGCTGAAGCTGCTCACCCGCCACCGTTTGCGAGGGCGGTAGTCGTGCCTGACAAGGACGAACACGCGTCACCCAAGAAGCGCTGGTTGGTCATCGGCGGCGGCGTGATGGGACTGAAGATCGCCGACGAGCTGGCCGGCAAGGGCCAAGACGTGACCATCGCCGAAGCCGCCCCCAGCTTTGGCGGGCTGACCAGCGCCTGGCAACTCGGCGACGTCACTTGGGATCGC
>NZ_JBFHKV010000010.1:0-24247 GCF_041595215.1 Stieleria sp.
AGCCGGTGTTACACTGTGACCGTGGCGTACGCTTCCAGCTTGCGATCCGTGGCCTAAGCTTCCAGCTTGCGACCCGCACCTCCCTCCCCAGAGCACCACCATGTCAACGACCAGGCGAACTTTTTTGGCACGCTGTGCGTCCGGCATCGCGGCCACCACCGTTGCTTATCAAACAGGCACCACGATTGCGGCCAAAAACGATCGGCCGGTGTTCGGACTGATCGGCGCCGGCTGGCAACCGGAAACCAAACGACAAGGCCGCGGCATTGCGATCGGCACCCAAGCCGCTTCACTGGCCGACATCCCCGTGATCTGCGAACTCGATTCGGTCGCCGCCGACTTTGCGAACCAAAAAATCTGCGGCGGCAAAGCGAGGATCGTGGACGACTACCGCCGCGTCCTGGATGACCCATCGATCGAAGCGGTGCTGATTGCCACCCCGGATCACTGGCACGCCAAGATTGCCATCGAAGCGATGCGGGCGGGCAAAGACGTGTACTGCGAAAAACCCGTCGCCGTGACGATCCAAGAAGGCCAGTGGCTGCGCAAGGTCGCACAAGAGACCGGCCGAGTGTTCCAGGTCGGCACGCAGCAACGGACCGAATACAACCAGCGATTTTTGAAAGCGATCGCGATGGTGCGCGACGGCCGCGTCGGCAATCTCCGACGCATCCATATCGGACTGGGCCCGGGATGGAAGGGTGGCCCGTTCGCCACCGCCACGCCACCGACGACGCTCCAGTGGGAACGCTGGCTCGGCCCCGCACCGCTGACCGAGTACATTCCCCAGCGGACCCATCGCACGTTTCGGTGGTGGTTCGAATACGCCGGCGGGCAGCTGTGCGACTGGGGAGCCCATCATGTCGACATCGCACAATGGGCCATCGGCCAAGAGAACGGTGGACCGGTTTCAGTCGGCGGGACCGCCACGATGAATCAGCCGCTGCGGGGCGGAATGCCGACCCGAAGTGACATGTACAACACCCCCATCGAGTTTTCGGTGACGTGCAACTTTCCCGGCGGCATCGAAATGCTGATCGATTCAACGCGGAATGGAATCACCTTTGAAGGGGACCGCGGACGCTTCTTCGTCAATCGGGGGACGCTGGAAGGCGTCCCGGTCGACGCGTTGAAAGATCAACCACTCGACGACGATGCGATCACGAAGTTGTATCGAGGTAGGCAACCGACGTCGCACATGCAAAACTTCGTCGATTGCTTGAAGACGCGTGACGTGCCGATTTCCGATATCGCGACGCACCACCGCGTGTTGACGACCTGCCACCTCGCCAATCTGGCCTTGCGGTTGGGCCGCACCGTTCAATGGGATGCCGAATCGGAACGTGTTGTAAGCGACGATGAAGCAAACGGGTTGATGTCGCGGGCGTATCGCTCCGGCTACGAAATTGATTCCGTCTGACTTCCTCGGTCTCCACATACCTTTTGCCGCGTCAGTCTTCTTTCTTCCAATGCCCTTCCTCACTTTTTCAAACACACGATGAATTTGGTTCGATATGGATTAATCGGATTCGGCGCCTGGGGAAAACACCATGCCGATGCGATCACCAAAGCACACAACGCCGAGCTGATCGGGATCGCCGCCCACAGTCAGGCGACGGCCTCCGATGCGTCGCAAGCGTATCCCGACGCCTTTGTCACAACCGACTATCACGCCCTGCTCGCACGCGACGACTTGGACGTGATTGACGTCGTCGTCCCCAGCTATCTGCACCACGAAGTCGCCACGGCGGTGCTCCAGTCGGGCAAGCATCTGTTGCTCGAAAAACCGATGGGCATCGACCTGGACCAATGCGACTCGATGATCGCATCGGCTGAAAAACACGATCGATTGCTGTGCGTCGGTCACGAGCTGCGATTGTCGTCGATGTGGGGCAAGGTCAAAGAGATGATCGAAGACGGGTTCATCGGCACGCCGCAATATTGTCTGGTCGAACTGTCCAGAAACCCGTATCGTCAAGGCGCCGGCGGTTGGCGTTACGACATCAATCGGGTGGGGAACTGGATTCTGGAAGAACCGATCCACTTCTTCGATCTTGCACGCTGGTACCTGGAATCGGCGGGCATGCCCCAGTCGGTCTACGCGACGGCCAATTCCCGAGATCCGGAGCGTCCCGAGTTGCAAGACAACTTCAGTGCGATCATGCACTTTGCCGGCGACGCCTACGCCGTCGTCTCGCAAACGCTCAGCGCGTTCGAACACCACCAAACCGCCAAGGTCACCGGCAGCAAAGGCGCGTTGTGGGCGTCCTGGAGCGGGGCGATGGATCGGACCCGACACCCGACATTCAAGTTACGCGCCTTCGACGGCAACGAAGTCGTCGACGTGCCGATCGAAAAGCCGACCGGAGAGCTGTTCGAATTGGAAGACCAGATCGTCCGCGTCGCCGAGGCGATTCAGACCGGGCGCCCGCTGCATTGCACCGCCCAAGACGGACGCTGGTCGGTGGCGATGTGTTTGGCCGCTTCGGCCTCGGTCGCCAGTGGTGCGAAAGAAATGATCGACCAAGGATGAGTCACCGAATTGACATCGTCGGTATCGGCGTCTCCGTTTGGGACAGCCTGATGCTGGTCGATTCGCTGCCGCAACCCGGTTCGGTCGTCCAGGCCGAGCGGCACGTCGAAGGCATCGGGGGTGGCATCACCGTCGCGATGGCGACCGCGGCACGACTGGGTTCTAAAACCGCGCTGATCGATTCTCTCGGCGATGACCCGGCGGGAATTCGAATTTTCCAGACGCTCGGCGCCGAGGGCATCGACACGCAAGCGATCGCCCGACACGCGGGGTTGACCAGTTCGGCCGCGTCGATCTGGTCCGAACGACGATCCGCCGAGCGGACGATCGTCTTTTCGCCCGGCTCAGCGTGTGAACGGTTGCAGTGGACGCCGCAAATCGAGCAGCTCATTTCGCAATCCAAGATCGTGCATTTCAATGGACGGCACGGCGAGATTTGCTTGCGGGCGATTCGCGTCGCCAAAGAATGCGGAGTCAAGATCTCGTTCGACGGTGGGGCGTATCGCTATCGCGCGGAGATTCTGCCGATGCTCCGCGCCGCTGATTTCGCGATTCTGGCGCGGCAGTTTGCCGAATCGCATGTCCAATCGCCGGCCGACTCCCTGCACCGCCTCCCTGCAATGGAGTTGGCTGAATCACTGATGGAGGAACTCGATTGCGAGATCGTCGCGGTCACCGACGGACCGGCGGGAAGTGAATGGGTCACGCGAGACGGAGCGAGTTTTCACCAGCCGGCGGTTTCACCAGAATTGGCGGTCGACACAACGGGTTGCGGTGACACCTTTCACGGCGCGTTCCTGCACGGCTACGCACGAGGGCAAAGAATACGCCAAGCAGCGGAACTTGCTGCGCAGGTGGCGTCGGAGAATGCCCGACGCCTTGGTGGCTTGGCTTTCGCTACCAGCCCATGACCATGTTCGATTCGATCATTTTGCGAGCCTGATCAAGGTCGCTGCCGGTTTCCATCCGGTACAAACGAATCGCATTGACCTTGTCACCGGCCGATCGATTCAGACATTCGCGGGCGACCATGCACGGATCCAGCGTGGTGTTGGTCAATCCCAACGCGCCCTTACTGATCACCCACGTGTCGCGAGGACGCTTGGTCAGCCGGACAACCTCATCGTGGGGATAGGCGTCATGGACCACATCACGAGCGGCATCTTCGTTCTCTGCCCAGGTGATGATGATGTGGGAATTAGTTTCTATTTCAAAAAGTGGCATTTCCAGTTCTCCGTGCGAAGAGGGCTCGCCGGGTGGTGGGCCGACCGGACCGGTCAACGGTCGGTCCCAACAAATGATTCTAGATCTCTCGTGATTCTACGTCGCCAAGCTGTTATCGGTTTACACCGCTGCCTTTCAAGCACAAAAAGCCGAAAGCGACGGCGCATCCGGCGACAATTCCCCAGTGCGTGGTGGTCATTTGGCTCGAATACGTGGTCAATTCGTTGCCGACGTCTCGGATCAAGTCGCTGACGGAGGCCAGAACGGGCGGGTGAACGCTAAAAAACATGGCGACGATTTTGGGGCGAGTGAACGGGCAATCGAAAACAAGGTGTGGATTTTCGCGACTCGGCACGCAATCCACCGTAAAAATGCTAGGTCTCCACCAAGCATCGAAAGACAAAATCTGGCCGCTGTGCAGAAATCCGAGGGGTCCCGAACGCGGTTTTTTAGGCAAAATGCGACCAGCCAAAACAATCCGACCCAGAACGTTAAAGAAAGATATGCAAATGAGCCGAAGCATGGTCTTGCGGCGGGATCGACCATCGATATAATCCCGCATCCACGAAGGATGGCACGCAACATTTTGCGAACCAAACTTCGGCGCGGTAGCTCAATTGGTTAGAGCCCCGGACTGTCGATCCGGAGGTTGCGGGTTCGAGTCCCGTCCGCGTCGCTTTCTTAAAATGCCGTGATACCCCCGGCCGGAACGCCCCTGAGCGTTACCACCTCTTTAGTCTGCGGCCCCGTTTCAATCTGGAATCTGTACTGCATCTCCGTCGTAGCGGACTGGCACGGATTCACAACGGGAGCCCGAACCGATGGCTAGCCCCCAACGGCAAAGTCTCCGCCCGCCAGTGTCATATCCGCTGGCAGTCTGTCTTCAGAACCGCTTGCACCGCCATCGATCTTGGACCACATGACTCGCCCAAGATTCTTGCACATGACGCAGGCCTGAACGCGGTGTACCAAGCAAGACGATCTCCACCGTCCGGATCTGGATACACGCTGTCTCTGAGCAACGGGTCGACGTGCCGGCACAGCGACTGCCGATACGTTGGGTGTCGAGCCCACCCAGGCGTTGGTCGGTCACTCGCGTGCGGCGATGACCGGGCACGACGCCACGGAAAACGCGCGCAGCGAAATGGCAAGCGATCAGGAGCTTGAATATCGCCCGTCAATGCCAGTCCAACCATCGAGGCCACCCCTCCAATAGTGGATCGGCGCGCGCGGAACTGATAGAAAAAAGGGGTATCGGAACAGCATCCGTTCTCCATCCAGGCAGGCAGCCCCTATGTCACGAGAAGAGCCTGAAGCCAACCGCAATCTTGAATCGGTGATCGCCGGCTACCTCGACGCTGAGAAAACGGGGCGGGAATTGGATCGAGATGAGCTGATGAACAAGCATCCGAATCTAGCAGATTCACTCAGGGAATTCTTTGTGAATCACGACCGATTGAAAGCCGTGACCGATGGCGAAGAGCCATCGCGAACGCCAAACGGGACTGGATCGAACGATCCCACCCTTGCCCCGACCCAGTCGCCGGTGATGCACGGCCCGACGGTCGGTCAACAAGTTCGATACTTCGGCGACTACGAATTGCTGGAAGAGATCGCGCGTGGAGGAATGGGCGTCGTCTTCAAGGCAAGGCAGATCAATTTGAATCGAATCGTCGCCTTAAAGATGATTCTCGCCGGCGAACTAGCCGGCGAAGAAGAAATAAGGCGTTTCAAGAGCGAGGCCGAAGCTGCAGCTCAACTTGATCATCCGGGGATTGTCCCGATTTTTGAAATCGGAGAATACGACGGGAAGCATTACTTCTCCATGGGTTTCGTCGATGGCGAATCATTAGCCGCTCATATGCCTGACGGACCGCTTCCGCCAAAGGAAGCGGCTGAGTTAACGACGAAGATCTGCGCGGCCGTGCAGTACGCTCATGAGAAAGGCGTGATCCACCGCGACCTGAAACCAGGAAACGTGCTGATGGATCCCAATGGCATTCCTCGGGTTACCGACTTCGGTTTGGCAAAACAGGTCGCCGGCGAGAGTGACTTGACGCGGACCGGTCAGATCATCGGCACACCGGCGTACATGCCTCCGGAGCAAGCATCCGGAGACACGAGCAAGATTGGACCGGCCGCAGATATCTACGCTCTCGGTGCGGTCCTCTACACGATGTTGACCGGTCGCCCACCATTTCAGGCGCCGAGTCCGATGGAAACGCTTCTGCAGGTGCTTGAACACGACCCTGCCCCTCCGCGAACGGTCAACTCGATGGTTCCTGTGGATCTCGAAACGATCTGCTTGAAATGCCTCAACAAAGACATTTCCCATCGCTATCGGACCGCGAACGAATTACGACTGGACCTACAAAGATTCCTGGACGGCGAACCGATACTGGCCCGTCCGGTTGGGCGAATAGAACGGACGGTGCGCTGGTGTCGACGTAACCCACGCGTGGCGTCACTGGCGGCACTCTGCTTTTTCTGTGTCGCCGCGGGTACTGTCTCAACCGCTGTGTTTGCACTCCGCGCCCGTGACCGCGCAAACATGGCGGAACTGGCCTTATATGGCAGTCACGTGGGATTAGCCCATCGGCAAGTCATTGACGGGCAATTCACCCCCGCAACGTGGACGCTGAACAAATGCGACCCCGAGAGACGCGGATGGGAATGGGAGCATGTCAATCTGTACGCCAATCGGCAACGAACCGTGCTCACGTCACCGGAGAATCAACGCCTGTGGTCATTGACAAGCAACGGGACAGCCGTCTTCGACTTCAAGTCGTCAACGACCTTCGATTTGACGACCGGGGCTCCCATTCAATCGTTCCCCGATCGACCTGCACTCTTAAACCGAATGGTCAATGACCTTGTTGTCGTCCAATCACCTAAGGATCCGCGTGCGTTTGAAGTCTTAAACGTTCTGAACGGCGACGTGCAATGCATGCTGCAATGGAATTTCGAAACACAACCCAATGTGGCTTTGGCGTCCCAGGGAGACATCGTGACGCTGTACGACCTCAATGGTGACCAGCTGCGATGGATCGCTTACGATTTGAATGACGGAACTGTCCAATTCGATTCTGTGGTCGCCGGCGCCTCCTCCGGGGCAAGCCTTACCGACGATCAATCTCAGATCCTGATTTATCCACACGCTTACGATGTTCGAACGGGAGCAAGATCCCGCATCCCGCGATTCCTACCCCGAAAGAGCGGGCAGTCATCAACGTTCAAGATCATCGGACGAAAGGTCGCCTACCTGATCGATGATTGGACACTGTTGCTAACCGACGGAGAGATTCAACGGCAACTTGAGTCGCCGCCACGCGCTCGATGTCGTGGCCTGCATGCAAGTGATTCCGGCAAGTACTTGGTAGCGAAATGGTCGGAGCAGTTGGGCCGAGACAACTACATTGAGTCTGCTTACCTTTACGATCTGGAATACGGCCATGCTCGAAAACTGGTGGAACAGACCGGCAGTGAGCGCTGCCTTCGAGACCTGACACTTTCACCGGACGGTTCAAAGCTGCTGCTGACGATTCAAACTTCGGTGATGGAGTCAGCCAACACGTGTCTGATTGAAGTACACGCATCCGATCCGCAGCCGCAGATACTGCAGCATCAAGTCGGCCTCAAGGTGACCGGATTGGCATGGAACATCGCCCCATCTTTTGATCGCCATTCGCATCACGTCCTCCTTCCGCTGGCGACAATGGACATGGCCGGCGTGTTCGTGAATGCGTTGATGAATTCGGTCGCCGATAAAGCAGAGAAACCTGCGTCAGAGCCATTGAAGCTTGAACGACGAGACCATTATGTGCTGTGGGACATTGGCCCCCAATTCTCCATCGAGCCAGCCCCGCCTGCAAACGTGGCCCGGCACGGAGAGTACTTTTTTCAACGATTCGTGGAGGGGAATCTCCTCTTTGGCGAAGACGGGAGTTCGGCGAAGCAGGTTTACGGCGCGGCCATACCTTTTCTCGGCTTTTTGGAACAGCCGAAACTGGAGATCAAGCTGAGGGGTGGATTAACCAGGGAACTCGAAGGCGCAGGGCTTGTTACGTCCGTTGCATTCAGCCAAGACAGTCGCTGGATGGCCACTGCCGCCTTCGGCCCCGAAGAATCCAAACAATTGTCGTCACCCATGGCGACGATGATGGCGACCACCATTGGAATCGACCGTAGTGGAGAAGGCAATTCAGAGATCACGATCTGGGACACCCACAGTTGGAAGCCGGTGAAGAAAATGCGGGGCCATCTCGGCTTTATCACGGGAATGTCATTCAATGAAAACGGCACCCGTTTGGCATCGGTCGATGCCGGAATCCAGATGGGAAACAATCACGTCACGTCGAAGGGACAACTGATTCTTTGGGATCTGCAACTGGGGCAACAAGTATTCGTGATGGCGGGGGAAAAGGGGGATTTTGTGTCCGTCGCCTTTTCCCGCGACGGCAAGTCGCTGGCCACGATCGGTGAGTCGCTGAAGACCTGGCGGACGTCGCCCCGAACACTCGAGCGAGTTGCCGTCGATCAGCCCGTCAACGCTCCGCCGAAGACTGCCAAGAACGAGCAACTGCGGTCGAAGACAGATGCCCGCGAGCGGCCGGCGCCCCAGCGCATTCAAGCAGCAGCAGCAAATACTCGCCAAGACCACAAACCAATTCCGACGCAAGATCCACCACGTCGCAGCACCGCGTTTGGAATCGACACGGGATCGGAGCCGCCGATTCGATCGGTTCTGTTTCAGATCCCCTTGAAGTATCTGAAGCCACTTGCCGGAGGTGCCGTGGTGAGGACCAATCGGTCACGCCAGCGAATCTCCTCCTATGAAGCGCGCAAACTGAGTCACCTGGATTTCAATCGACGGGGCTATTTCACGCCAGAATCATGGCAGTATTCGGAAGACGAAAGTCTTCTGATTGCATCCGGCGATTCCCGGGGGTTGGTCTTTTGCAACAGTGATGGAAACCAAGTCTTTGAGCTACGGGGTGCACCACCCTATCTAACAGACGATTTCTTGTCGCTACTGAAACATCCACTGGCCGAGTTGCCGGGCCGGCTGGTCAGTGCAATTGTTTCGCCCGACAATTCGCGGCTGGCACTGGCGTTGCCAGATCATCGGATCGTATTGGTCGATCCAAACACCGGCAAAAAGATTGCAACACTTGAAGGGCATTTGGCGCCGGTGCGTGGTCTTCGTTTTTCTCCTGACGGACGTTGGCTCGCATCGGCAAGTGATGACCGGACAGTCAAAGTGTGGTCGCTGAAGACAGGCAGCCCCCCTATCACGTTTCGTCGACACGATGCACCGATCGTTGATCTTGCGTTTCGACAAGACTCGGCACAACTAGTCTCGGTCGGTCATGGTTCAACTCTCTATGCCTGGTCACCCGAAACGGGGCAAATCGATTTCCAGTCTCCGGAGGGGATTCCACTCAATAGAGTGCGTTATGGACTCGACGATCGTCGGCTTACGGCGATCGGCCCGTGGCACTCGCTGGTCTTTGATGCTGCCGAGGGCAATCTTACAAGCCGCTACGAGTTGAAGGATGACGGAGTGTTTCAGGAGCTCGATGCCGACGGCTCGAGGATTCTTCGAGTCTTATCGGATCGGACTGCGCAGTGGGTGTCTGCCGAGACAAACAAACCGGAGGGAGATCCACTTGAGGCCTTTTTGCAGAATACGGTCGATGTGCGCTACCTCTACCCAGAATTGTTGGTCGAAGTAGGACACGGGAAAAGATCGAATCGGTTGCTGGATCGAGTGACGGGGCAAAGGCTTTGTCAGCCTCCCAGAATCCTGGGAGATGCACCAGGACCATCGGTCTTGATTGTCTTTGAGAGATATCGAGATTGGGATGGTCTAGGCGGCCCAATTCCCGAAAAGCGACATCAAATCGACTTAAAGCTCGGCAAGAGGCCGCCACGGCTAGCCGTGGCAAACGTGGCGCCACCTGCGTCCCACAATCAGCGCGAACCACCGGTGCGTGCGATCGAGAGAGATGCTCTTAAGACGCCTGCGCGTGCCGAAATCGGAGCACCAAGTGAGCTGGCACATCGTGCAGCGAATCGCTCAGCCCATGGTGATTCACTGGTCATCCGGATCCCCGAACGCATGCTCACGTCCGGTCAAGCCGTTGATCAGACAATCGTGTTTCCGCCTCGCTGTGACGGCATCCAGAACCTTGCCATCTCGCCGAGCGGACGGACCGTTGCTTTGGTCGACAAGCAAGGGCGCATCTTCTTGAAAGACGAGAATGCGAGAATCCCGCTGCTTTTACACCAAATTGCTCAGTCGGATGCCATCACGGGGTCGACTCAGCGACGACGTCCGATCGCTATTACTTTCATCGACGAACAGCACATCGCTGTGGCGTTTCGTGAATCGCATGTCGCGATTGTCAGTATCCACTCAGGGCAGGAGGTTCTCAGTATTGCCACGAAGGCGAGTCGGCTTCTTGATCACAACGAGAGCCTCATCGTCGCAAACGACACGACGAAGGAGGTCGAGATTTGGGAATACAACCTTTCGAAGCCGGATGCCAAGCTGGTCAAGAACTTTCCGTCACCCAAGCTTGCCCATTCACTTCTTCCAGAGTGGATCGCTTTTGACGTCAACCGGGATGGAACAAAGCTTGCGATTGCTGCCGGCCATTCTCGCACGAATTACAGACTAAACATCCACGATGTGGCAACTGGTCGGCTGCTCGCCAGCGCGGAGGGTACGGTCGAAGCATTAAGGAGACGGCAACCCCGTGGCGGATCGTTTCCCAAGCCTTCGGTGCACTTCACCAGCGGAGGTGACCTAATGGTTCAGGGGCAACAGGTGCACCGATGGATCCAAGATGAGCAATCTCTGAAAAAAACAACGATATCCCGACTCCTTTACGCGGTGAGTCGCGTTGGTCCGCTTGATGCTGGTTTCATTAATCGAGATCTTGTCGTCATGGGCGGCAAGGATTTGCAAACACGTGAGCAACGACTCCGGTCGGGTCTCGAGAGATCAATCATTCTGAACGGTCGTCCTGCGATTCGAGTTCCAGATGCGTTGCCGGCATCGCCGATACAGGCCGTCATCTCCGACAATGGACAGCGATTAGCGGTAAGTCTTCGCGACGGCACACTCGTGGTCTTGGATCCTTCCACCCAAACGACCTTGGACTACTTCGTCGAAACCCGGTTAGATCAAAGCAATCGCATGCTGGTTGCACCGACGGTCAAACCCGGCCAGTCCGTCGTCTCCGCCAGTCATCTACGAACAGCGACGATCAAAGACGGCGAGATTGTGATTCGAACAACCGGAGACGACCACGTTGTTGCAACTTGTTCAATTGCCGATGAAATTGCTGAACCCACTCACTTATTGATCACCCCGTCTGATGACTTTCTATTGGTACAAGACGCAAGATCTGTGTGTGTGTACCGTCTTGACGATGGGCACTTTCTAATGAGACTTCCCGGTAGCGAGGCTCCCTGCAAGGTCACGTTCGATGGCGAAGACTTGATGGTAAACGACCATCCCTATCCGCATTTGTTCACGTGGCTCAGTAACGTGCTCTGTGAAGTTTCGGGGACCTGCTACGCCCCATGCTACAGTCCCGCACTCAAGCGAATCGCTTTTGCGGACCCCGATCATCGAATCCGATTGATCGACGTGGTAAACGGGAATGAGATCGCGGCCCTGGCTGGTCATCAGGGCAAGATTGAAGTGATGGCTTTCTCTCCGGATGGACGATGGCTGGCATCGGCTGGCGCGGACCAGACCGTCAAGATATGGTCCCTGGTGCACAACAACTTGATTCTGACCTTCGATCGTCATCACGCGACCGTGTTGGATTTGGTGTTTCGTCCGGATTCCGGTCAGCTGATTTCAATCGCGAAGGATTTGTCTCTGTTCGCCTGGGAGCCAAATTCGGGAAACGTCCAGTTCCAAGCTCCCGAAAACGTCTCGCTGAATCAAGCGAGATATCGTTCCGACGGCCAACGACTGACGGCAATCGGAGCGGCCGATTGCTTGGTCTTCAACCCGGTGACAAACACACTTCTCGTTCATCACCGTGCTTCTGATCAAGAGAGACTCGTCACAATCAATTTCGATGGCACCGAGGTCTTAGCTTCAAACGAGCATGGAACCTCACGTTGGTTAGCTGCAAGTTCATGGAAACCATCAGCAACTAAATTGGAGTTTTCGACGAGCGACTTAGATCAAATCGATGGCAGACTCGCAGGTTTGCTAATTCAGCAAGGTCGTGGCAGCTTAACTATGATGAAGTCGGAGTCTGGCCAGGTGGTCAAATTCCTTTCAAACCATCAGCTGATTCGAGTCGACAATGGTTCGGAAGTTGTCACGCTTCTTGATCGAGTCATACCGCCACCCCGCCATGTCGACCCCGCCGCGGATTCCCGCGACCGTGAAGCGGCTCAAGCCGATGCAGTTCTTGAGTCGGACGGAAACGAGTTTAAAATTGACCAGACTGCCAAGCAGTCCCTTTCGGTTGAGAAACCTCGGCTGACTTCACCCGCCGATAAAGCAATTCTGCTTCAGCCTTCCGAGGGCGTTTGGCGATTTGATTGGGAAGTCGTGAAAGGCGCAAAAGCGTATCGGATTGTTGTCCGCGAGCCTGAGGCTGACGTTGCGTACCTTGATCGCCAAATCACAAATTCGCGCTATGTCCAGCCACGCAACACTCGCACCGTAGTGGACGGACAGCGGACTGGCTGGACTTGGCAAGTGAAGGCTCAGGATTCGAATGGGCACTGGGGTCCATGGAGTGAGAGGCGTACCTTTCAAGTTCAATCGGAATGAAGCTCTTCACCGACGCGTGGTGGGAGCTACAGAAACGAAGGAATGCCGCCGCTTCCTCAATCGCTGGCCAATTCTTTAATGATTCGATGGACAATCGGATCGGACACAATCAAAGGAGAAATGGTGCTCATGTAGATCACCTTGCCCGAACCCCACTCAAGAAGTCCTAGCGCAAGTTCATTATTGTTGACGTACCCGAGAGGAATGCTTTCTTCGGGAGCCTCAACGACAACGCTTCCGATTCTGTACCGTGAGAGTCTTAAGTTCTCGGTGATCGGATGGTCTTCCCAATGACTGAACGTCTCAGCACGAACAACCTTCGAAAACTTAATTCCGAACTCGTTGGCGACCTTATCCTCGGAACGATTCTCACGGACAAACCCGCGTACTAACAGAACGCTGCCTCCGTTTAAAACAAAGTCTCGGTACGCGACGACCTCGGATTCTTGGTACAAGCCACTTGCGTTGACGCGAATCGCAATCTTTGCCCCCGCAAGTTGATCAGTGACGACGGTGTTTCTGGCGATCTCTACGACCTCCCACCCAGCCCTTCTCAGAGTGTCGGCGAGACGTTTGCCCTGGTGCGGGGCGTTCGAATCGAAGGTTTCCGCTTGTGGATGCCACCATGTCCCGCCGCCTTGACTCGCATCGACCACAATCTTGCCACGCGAGCGGTCGTTTGCTACCAGACCGGCCTGACAAAGCGCACATGCCATACATAGAAAAAACAGTCTCGCCATGGTCATTTCCCCAAGAAAAGTTCGCGTGTCTGACTCTCTGAGCCCGCCAGGCGGATCGCAAAAAGCGAATCCCCCCATCATACGCCATCGACGAATCGAGGGTGTCGCATGGGGGCTCTAAACCTGCCAATTCCAAATGGTGCCACCCACCATTTTTTGACTTGAATTAGTCAACGGGATAGAATCCCAAATCGGTTCATCACTTGGGAGGATTGCGATGGGACGTCCGCTGCGTTCGGAGCAAATTGCTGGTGACGAGGTGTCCATTGTTCACGCCGTTCAGCGGTGTGTCCGGCGTGCCTTTTTGGCTGGTTTCGACCAGACGACCGGGACGGACTATGGATTCAGACGTGAGTGGATTCGGCGGCGTATGGAAGCCCTGGCTTCTGTCTTCGGCGTCGATGTTCTCTCGTATGCCGTAATGTCCAATCACATGCACCTGATCCTTCGCAATCGCCCCGATGTTGTTGCCGAATGGACCGATCAAGAGGCCGCCATTCGCTGGCTGAAAGTCTTTCCAGGTCGCCGAATAGAAGAACATTTGGGTGAGCCGACCGAAAACGATGTGCAAATGCTGGTCGCTGACCGTGAAAGGCTTGCCGAAGTGCGGCGTCGGTTGTCGGATATCTCCTGGTTCATGCGATCCTTGAGCGAGCCGATTGCGCGGATGGCCAACCGACAAGACGAGTGTACCGGTCGATTTTGGGAAGGCCGATTTAAGCTGCAACGGATCACCGACGAGGCCGGATTGCTGGCTTGTGCGATGTACGTCGACCTCAATCCGGTCCGCGCCGCGATGGCAGATTCGCCAGACCAATCTGTCCACACGTCCGGCTATGATCGGATCAAAGGAGAACAAGGTCAGCAAATCGATTCAGCGGCGTTTGACCTGGTTCCGGTTACCACGGAACAGGCGGGCGAAGAGCGTCGCACCAAACCGGTAGATGAACTTCGTAAAAAGAAGCGAGCGAAACGGAAGAACTCGACCGGCAAACGAATCCGTCGCGACGGCTGGCTCGCGCCGTTGACTCTGGACGGATCGACACTATCCAGCGATGCGGAAGTAAACCGCAGTGGCGTGCGAGCAAGCGACAAAGGATTCCTGGGAATCAGCCTGAAAGACTATTGCAAGCTTCTCCGTTGGACTGCGAAACAGAGTGAAGAAGGGACAGGACGAACGTTACCGCCAAGTCTGCAAGGTCTGGTTTCGCGTCTCGGGATCGACCTGTCGATGTGGCGTGATTTGGTCTGGAACTTCCAGCATTACTTTGGCAATAGTTGCTGCGCCGGCTCGCCAAACGGCATGTCGCAGTTCGCCCGTTCGAGCGGTCGCAACTGGGCCAAGGGGCAACGGCAAGTCGCCGAGTGCTTCGCAGCCTAACCGTTCTCCGATCCGCATCACTTCGGCCTGTACATTGGTCTTATCGGCCTGTACATCGGTCGCTCAACGGGTCTCGACCATCTCCGATCCAGGCGCAAAAGCAATCGTCGTTGACCGCGGTATCCGGAACTCGCGAGTGCTGCGATTCGCGGACGATGCCCGTCTAGATTGTGCCAGCCCAACCGCCGCGCCTTGAACGCGCCGTGCGTTCCGAACAAACAAGGTGGGTGGCACCATTTGGAAGATCGGGTGGCACCATTTGGAAGGGGATCAGGTGGGTGGCACCATTTGGAAGGGGATGAGGTGGGTGGCACCATTTGGGAGGGGATGCGGCGGCGGCGGCGAGATGATGCCGGGGGCGCGATCGATTAAACTTTGCGGCACGGTCGGGTGGCGTTGGCGTGAAACCATGGCACACACCCGCTCCGCTCTGTTTTTACACTCACCCCCTTTTGGCAAAATTCTAGATGAAACGTCGCACCTTTTTGTCCGTCGCCGCGTCGGCGGGCACCGTTGCCTGCCTCAACCAGCCCGAGCTTCTCGCTGCGGAGAAGACTACCTTGTCCAAGGACGACGTGATCCTGTTCCAAGGTGATTCGATCACCGATGCCGGGCGAAACAAAAAATCGCCCGTTGCCAACGAGGGACTCGGACGCGGATACCCCCATTTCATCGCCGAATCATTGCATCAGGATTATCCGGATCTGAACCTGCAAATCCACAATCGGGGCATTTCCGGAAACAAGGTTCCCGACCTGGACCGCCGCTGGGAGAAAGACTGTCTCGAGATTGAACCCAAAATCCTCAGCATCCTGATCGGAGTCAACGACATCTGGCACAAGCTCAACGGCCGTTACGACGGAACTTCGGAAACCTATCGCGACGGATTTGCCGCGTTGCTGAAACGCACGCGAAACGCACTTCCGACGACCACCTTCGTGATCTGCGAGCCGTTTGTTTTGATGAGCGGCACGGTCAAGGAAAACCGCGACAAGTGGTTTCCTGAATTCGCCGTCCGCCGCGAGTATGCCAAAGACGTCGCCAAGAACGCCGGAGCAATCTGGGTGCCCTTCCAAAGCATGTTCGACGATGCAGTCGCCGAAGGAACCGAGCCCAAAATGCTGGCCGGTGATGGCGTCCACCCCACCCCACTCGGGCACCAACTGATGGCCAAAACCTGGCGCGAGGTGGTGGGAGTCTGACCCGCGTTCGCGACAAGTCGGCCGCCGTCTGGGGCGGCCGACTTTCCGATCACGCCTCGCCTACTTCACGAACTCTCCCAAGCCGGGATGATCCGCAGGGCGAACCCCAAGGGGCCAGTGGAACTTGCGATCCGATTGGTCGATCGCGTCGTCATTGATGCTGGCTTCGCGGCGTCGCATCAAACCGTCATCATCGAATTCCCAGTTCTCGTTGCCGTAAGCACGAAACCAGTTTCCCGTTTCGTCGTGGTATTCATACTGAAACCGAACCGCGATCCGGTTATCGGTGAATGCCCACAATTGTTTGACCAAACGGTACTCCTGCTCCCTGTCCCACTTTCCCGACAAGAACTCGACGATCTGCGGACGCCCCTGAACGAACGTGTCACGGTTTCGCCACTGACTGTTCGCGGAATAGGCCAGTGAAACACGTTCTGGGTCGCGCGTGTTCCATGCATCCTCGGCGGCCCGGACTTTTTGCGCCGCCGTTTCGCGAGTGAACGGCGGTCGTATGTCGGTTGGCTTTGGCATGCTGTCATCCTCCTTTCAAAAAGATGTTCAATACGGTGATCGGCTCGTGGCGTTAATCAGGCCACGCTGCACGTGTCGCTGTGGCAGCCACAGGACGAAGCTGAGTCGATGGGCTCGGCAGGCGGGAAATCGTTGTCCGTTTCCGCGACGTGGTTGAAGTAGTTGGTCAACAAGTTCAACGCCGTGTTGGCCACGACTTCGGCAATTTCGCCGTCCCCCAGCCCTGCACGACGGGCCGCTGCGACTTCGTCGTCGGAAACCAAACCGCGTTTTTCAACCAGTTGTGCCGCAAACTTCACGATCGCGTCGGACTTTGCATCGGCGTCGGTCGCCGACCGGGCATTTCGGATCTGCTCGGCCGTCAGTCCGACCATCTTGCCGATCGCCGTGTGAGCGCTCAGGCAGTAATCACATCGATTGGCTTGCCCGACAGCCAACGCGATTCGCTCGCGATCTTTGGCCGACAGTCCGCCTGCGGCGAGCGCGCCGCTGAATTTCAGGTACGCGTCCAAGACGGCCGGTGAGTTGGCCATCGTGGACATCATGTTCGGGATCATGCCCAACTTGGACTCGACGCCATTGAGCAATTCTCGGGCGGTGCCGGTTGCGGTTGCAGGGTTGATGGGGCTGATTCGGGTCATCGCTACTGTCCTCATACAAAGGGGTTTTGAACGGCAAGCAGTGGAAGTCACTGCTCATTGCGATTCCCTATCGCAAGCCCCGGACCAAAGCCGCTAAAAAACCGTAAGTGCATACGCACAAATGCTTTACAGAACACAAACGAGAACCATCCAAGTACCGATATCTCGTAGATCCCCGAAATCTCGGTTGCCACTCACGATTTTTCGCTTATGTTTCGCAGATGCTCAATGACAAGCCCCCCCTGATTGAACAGCCCAAGACGCTGCTGCTGGAGATGGCCCAACGGCTGCAGGTCAACGATGCGCTGAAGCTGATCGTCGATCACATTGCCGCGTCGCCGGCGGTGGCCTTGGTGAGGATCTGGCTGATTCGTCCGGGAGCGGGCTGCGAAACGTGTCCGCTGCGGCAAGAGTGCCCCGACCAAACCAGGTGCCTGCATTTGGCAGCCAGCGGCGGTGCGTCGTTAGTGGACCCACAGCGGGACCTGTCGCGAACCGACGGCGCCTTTCGACGGTTCCCGATCGGAGTCCGCAAAGTGGGCCGGATCGCGGCGACAGGCGAACCATTGGAAGTCGGCAATCTGGCCGGCAAGCCCGATTGGCTGGTCCACCCCGATTGGGCCGAAGCGGAAGGCATTCGCGGTTTCGGTGGCCAACCGTTGGTGTACCGCGGTAAAGTGCTCGGGGTGCTGGCCGTGTTTAGTCGCAGCACGATCAACGACGACGACCTGGACTGGCTGCGTACGATCGCCAACCACGCGGCGGCATCGCTTGCCAATGCGTCGGCGTGGGAAGAGATCGAATCGTTGCGCCGCCGCTTGGAAATGGAGAACGACTATCTGCAAGAGGAAGTGCGGACGAGAAATGCGTTCGGTGACATGGTCGGCCAAAGTGCGGCGCTGCGAAAAGTCGCCGAGCAGATTGAGCTTGTCGCGCCGACCGATTCAACGGTTTTGGTCACCGGCCAAAGCGGCACCGGCAAGGAACTGGTCGCCCGCGAAATCCATCGGCGTTCGACACGCAACGATCGACCGCTGATCAAAGTCAACTGTGCCGCGATCCCGCGCGAACTGTATGACAGTGAATTTTTCGGCCACACCAAAGGCAGCTTTACCGGCGCGGTGCGTGATCGGATCGGACGTTTCGAATTGGCCGACGGGGGTACGTTGTTCCTGGATGAGATCGGTGAAATCCCACTTGATCTGCAGAGCAAACTATTGCGAGTGCTTCAAGAATCAGAGCTGGAACGTGTCGGCGAAGAACGTACACGCCGCGTCAACGTGCGGATCATCGCGGCGACCAATCGCGACTTGAAAGCGGAAAGCGATGCCGGACGATTCCGCGCGGATCTCTACTATCGCCTCAGTGTCTTTCCGATCGAGTTGCCACCGCTTTGCCAACGCAAGGAAGACATTCCGCTGCTCGCCGAACACCTTCTCACACAGCTCGCCCGCAAGCTCGGCCGTCCGACACTCCGGCTGACCAAGGCAAACGTGCATGAGTTACAACGTTACGATTGGCCCGGCAACGTTCGCGAATTCCAGCACGTCCTCGAACGCGCCATGATCACATCCAGAGCCGGACGGTTACGATTCCAGCTTGCCCCCGGTCGATCCGCAAACGACCGACCTTCCGCCAGCGGCTCCGGCGCGACCGACGACGCGACCGAGCCCGTCGAGGACGAACGCGTGATGACGGTCGCGGAACTGCGTGAACTGGAAACCAACAACATTCGCCGCGCCCTGTCACAAACCAAGGGTAAGGTGTCTGGAGCCGGTGGCGCTGCAGAATTGCTCGGAATGAAACCGACCACACTTGCGTCGCGAATCAAGAGCCTGGGGATTGAGCTACGCCGCTGAGGCCGGTCCGATCGCCCCACCAGGCACACACCGAACGTGCTGAAGTCGCCCGTTGCTTGAGGAAAAAACGCCGTGAAGCTTACCGCACGCATCATCGCGATCTGGCTGGTCATGATCGTCGCCGAAATCGCTCATGGAATCACCAGAGCCCTGACCCTCGTGCCTCTGGTCGGCCAGTTTCGTTCGAACCAGCTCGGCGTTTTCACCGGCTCGGCAATCCTGCTCGCAATCGCCACGTTGTCGATCCGCTGGATCGGTCCGACACACCGCAGGGACCTGCTGCAGGCGGGTGTGATGTGGTTAGTGCTGACGCTGGCATTTGAACTGCTGTTCGGCCGGTTTGTGGTCGGCCTCTCGTGGCAACAACTTTCCGCCGATTACAACCTGCTGCAGGGTGGACTGATGCCGATCGGGCTTGCCGTTCTGTTCGTCGCGCCGTGGCTGGCGGCTTGGTTTCGAGGGATTCGTATCGCCACCTAATCGCTTGCGGACTGCTTGCCCCGACAGCGAAACACGGCGTTGTTAGTTCGAGACGAAGCTAAAATGCCAGCTATGCTAAAATGACTGGACAGTTATAATTCTGGCCTGTCCCATGACACTTATCGTCTTTACAAGGATATATGAATGAAGCCGTTCGCAAAAACGCTATCGCTAGGTCTGCTGGCCTTATGTCTGGCCGGGTGCTCCTCACCAACGCCCGATGCCGTCTCCGATGCCGATCAATCTGCAATTGACGAGTACTTGGCGACCGAAGCCGCCGAGCAATCGGCGCTGGCCGG
The DNA here is from genome assembly GCF_041595215.1 of Stieleria sp. Lineage (NCBI taxonomy): Bacteria > Pseudomonadati > Planctomycetota > Planctomycetia > Pirellulales > Pirellulaceae > Stieleria > Stieleria sp. Next base: position 19,703 of record NZ_JBFHKV010000010.1, read on the forward strand.
CGAGATGAAGAACGCAGACAAAGCCACGAAATAACATCGAGCGATCTCAGCGAGTGCGCCGCTTGCAGCGGTTTTGCAACGAATGCCGCATCGCGTTTTGCAACATCGCCTCTTGGTGCGGTGACCAACAACGAAAAAACTCTCGGCCCGCTGCGGGGCCGAGAGTTTTTTATGTTATCGGATTCGGTGCCCGCCAAAGCCGACGCTGCGGCGGGCTAGCGATTCACCAGACTACTGATTCAATTGTTCTTGAATCGTTTCGCGAGAGGCTCGCGTGCCGAGTGCTCCCCAAAGTCCATAGGGGCTCTTCGAGCCTGGGACGGAGACACCGTTGACGGGGGACTGCCAAACCATTTCTTGGTGCAAGTCGCCTGATTCGATCGAGTCGGTGATGAAGATCACCGCACCATCGGCCAACAGAACATGCGCCCCACCTTGGTGGCGGCTAGACGGAGGAAACATGCCGGTTTGCCCGGAGTTGTTGCCGCCACCGATAGGTGCGTTGGGAGGGAAAATCGTATGACAACCGCTGAAGTTCGGTCGGAAGTCGGCCCATTTGAACCCACGTCCATTGTTTGCATTCTCCGTCGGCGTCGCCGGTGCCCAATATCCCGGTCGATCGGGATCGAGCTGATTGTTATCGACGCAATAGCTGGGGTTCAAACGAATCTCATTGGGGGGATTACCGTTGATGCTTTGGGTTCCCCTCGCATCGCGGTCGCCGAGGTCGGTGAGGATTTCACCGAAGGCCACCGTATTGGACAAGCCGTCCAGGATGTCGCGAAACTTGGAGTCTTTGTGAGGCACAAACACTCCGCGGTCGGCGGCCAGCGAACGCATGGCCCAACTCGAGTTGGCGACGACCTCTCCGGTCGATGCTTGGTGCTGCTTAGGGCCGCGAACCGACCATTCCATCGAATCGCCCAAGCAGGCGGCGTAATTGGTTCGCCCTTGAGCGGGCAGACCGACGCCGGGATCGCTGGGGCAACGCAGCATCGGGATCTCGGTGACCCAGGGACGGTATTGGATGAACTGCACAGTCGGCCCCATCGCGGGCCAAGGAACGCTCAGTCGGTTGGTCGGATCAATCGCGTTGATGTAGCTGGGGTTTGAAATCTCGTCCCAAATCGCTTGCTGCTCCATGAAGGGAGTCAAACCGACCAGGGCACTCAACCGCCACGCGTTGGCATCGCCATAGTTCGTCCACCAGTTGGTGGTAGCGGTGACGACACCGAAGGGGGCGCTGCCTCCGTCGGTGCTGCCGGTGCCTACGCCATGGATAGGAAGCTGCTTGTAGGCGCTGTGATAGTTATGGACGGCCAACCCCAATTGCTTGAAGTTATTGCTGCAACTCATTCGTCGGGCGGCTTCTCGAGCTGCCTGGACGGCGGGAAGCAATAGACCGACGAGGATACCGATAATGGCGATAACAACCAAAAGCTCAACAAGTGTAAAACCGTTGCTCGGGCGAGCGGAACGCTTCATTGAAGGGTCTCGATGTAAAAGTGAAAAGGTAGTTCAGAAATACAAGTCTTTTTAACTTACGTTGCGGCCAATAAGTTTCGTTGATTTCACGCGCAATTAAAGAACTTCACATTGCGCGAAACCGTATCCTTCAACACGCTTCTTCTGGGTGGGCGAGTGACGGCACCGATGAGATCGCTGGACGAAGTGCTTGCATAAGGGTGGGAGCCTACATGCTTGCTCATTCGAAATTATTGTCAAGGGATGAGGTTGCGAATTATTGCCCCGGCCGTCTTTAGATCTGACCACCGCCCCTAGCGGTGTTTCTAAAGCGCGTTGCTACAACCATAAACCCAAGATCGCTTTTTCGTTTCCGCCTTTATCATCGATTTGACGTTCGCTTTATAGAACACCATTCCGGGCGAAAGGTTGCCCACCCAAGCGTTGATCAGGGTGGCATGATGAACAACCAAAAGAACGAGACGGACCCTATAGTGAGTGGTCAGTGATCTCCCTGATCAAGCCCGAGATCGAATCACTCCGCAGCAAGCGGAAATCAAGTGTCACCACCAAGTTCACCTGAGCGTTGGGCAAGAAAGGTAGCTCGCTAAGGTGTAGAAGCGATCCTCATTTGGGAGGCGGGACCCTGCCGGCGCGACAGCCCGACGCGGCAGGTTCCCGATACCGCTAAACCAACACGAATGAGGAGGTCGCTCGCGCTGGCGCAAACCGGCTGACATCAATCGATGATCAGCCGTTTGGCGCGAGTCTACGAACGCCAATCCGCGCAAACGCTGCCTAAGATGACCATCGCCCCTCCCCTCGCTGCGCTCGACTCTCTCTGCCAGGGCATTGGTATCTACACAAGTCGCTTTTTGCCCAAAGGGCATGCATATCCCTAGCCTGGGGCAAGCAAACAGAGCATTTGCGAAGGTTGCGCCGCCCCAGGAACCTCATCGCAACGAGGTTCAATTTGGCCAACGGCCATGCACAACCCTCGCGTTTGACGAGGCATTTGTATATGGCCGTTGGCCAATCCCTCTGGTTTTCGTTTGCAGATCTTGGGCGATGCCCAAGTCGATGGATGTAAACGGCAGTTGGCCGAAACCATCCAAACAGAACTGATTTGACATGCAAAAGATTCGTGGATACCAATGCTGCCAGGGAGGGTTACTTTGGCTGTGTAGAGACCGTCGTCCGCAGCGAAGGTGCCATGGAGAGAGGGGGAGGCCAGCGACCAAAGGAGCCGGTCCATACAGAAAACGCGAACACGCCTCAAAGCGGTCGTGCTAAAGCAAATGGACACCGCGTTGGACAGTCACGGTTCCGAACAGTTTGGCCAACTCCTGTTGCAGATTCAGGATCTCGGTCTCGGAATCCGTTTCGACGGTGAGTTCATCGACGACTGTGCTGCCGCTCTTGATGGAGATGCGGTGCTCGGGGTGTTGCTGCAACGCGACCTTTTCGTCGAACTCAGCGGCATCGACGGGTGGATTGAAGATGAATCGTGTGGCCATGGGAACTTCCATTGTCTTCGACGAAGTGGGCAGTGTGTCAGAACAGTGTGTCGGAACAATCCGGCGACAGCGCAACGCCCTGTCGCCGTCCCACCATTCTAACCAGTCGTCGACGAGGGCTGGACGACTCGACACAACGGGATCGTCGCCAAAGCAACTGGATCAGATTTCGACGTGGGTCACACCCGCGACTTCATCGAAGTGGCCGATCTTGAGCACTTGCCCGTTCGATCCGGGGAACTCCGCGACGAACGCGGGGTCGCAAACCATGACCGGCGGCGACAAGGACGTACCGATGGTGATGCCGACCGAAACCAAGTACGACATCCCGAGCGTGAACGCCACGAACCAGGGGATCTGGCCCGCCGCCATGCGAATCAACTGATCGCGTTTGGCGCGCGAGAGTTCGTTCTCCACGCCGTACTGCTCGATCACGTCGTGACGTTGCAGCGGGTTGGTCAGCTCCAACATCTCATCGAACGAGCACCCGGTCGTGCGATTTTTCTCAAAGGTTTTGGCCGCCCGCAATGCTATTCGACGACGCTGAAATTCCAGCTTGGCCTGATAGGCATCGATCGCTTTCTGACGCCGCTGGATCGCCCGATTTGCGATCGCTCGCGGCATGGCCATGGTTGCGTGAGCCATTTTTCCGAGCGTGTGCCGAGGACGTCGGAACAGATACATGCGACGGTATTCGGTAAACACTTCCTCCTGAACCTTGGTGATGGCGGACATCAGGCCTTCGCGGGAAGTGAAGATCAGTTCGTGATCGACTTCAATGCAGAGCGGCTTGAGGTAATAGACTTTGACGCCGCGTCGCTTGCCGGGCCCAGCAAGGAATTCGTCCAGGCGGGTCTGCACACAAGCGGGGATCGGATCGGTGATCTTGTCAAAGTGTTCCTGCTGAGTGACGGTGAAGAACAACTTGCTTTGGGGCAGCCGGATCGAAGCCTTGGTCAGTTCCAGCTCTCGGACTTGCGTGAATTGGCCGCGATGTTCTTCGACGACCGATTCCCAGCTTTTCTCTTTGGACGTCAAAATGCCCGATTGACGAAGCATCGTTTCGGCCATTTCCTTGCTCGCGTCTTTGGGCGGCACAAGAATCGGATCGCCGGCCCAGGTTCCGAACGGCTCCAGTTCCTGATCCAAGGTAAACGGTTGAGCTGTCCGCGGATCGACCTTCGACGGTCTCACCCGTGACACAGGCTTCGGCGTCGCGTTGCCAAGCATACTTGTCGTTGCCATGTTGACTTCCCCAGTGACCGGTTCTCGAAAAGACGTAAGTGAACTCATCGCGTCGAACGCTTCGGTCGCCGTGAAGCGGACCTGTTGAGCAGGCGTGGGCGGACATCGCATCGGGCGCGACAACTGAAAAGTTGAATCCAAATTCTACCGCCTCCCAGGGCCGCAAGTCCAAGAAACCATCGAAATTATTACCCACCGATGGCAGAGCGGCCCCACGGAGGACGGTGCTCAAAAATCCCCTGGGGCCGCGCTGCCATCGGTGGGCTGAGTGGTCATTTCGTCGCGCCACACGTTACAGCCTAACCCGTTATCCGCTCGA
>NZ_JBFHKV010000011.1:0-23873 GCF_041595215.1 Stieleria sp.
GGGTGCGATGGAGACTCGCCCGTCGTTCCAAAATTGTTCTCCGTCGCGACCAAGCCCTCGCCCATCAACCACGACCAAACGCGGTTGGCATACACCCGAGCCGTCAGCGGGTTGCTCGGATCGGCAATCCACTCGGCCAGTTCGACGCGACCGCTGCCGTCGGTGCCGATGCGGTCGGCATAGCGCTGCGCCGGTCCGATCGCGGTGAGAAAACCGCGGCGGACGGTGTCGCCCAACTGATGCACGTTACCGCGAACACGGACCGCGATTTCCTCACGCGGTTCACTCTCGGAAACCGTCAGATACTTGGGACGTCGATTCAGCTCGGATTGCAACTGCTTCAATTCGGCGGACAGTTCTTTGCGTCGTGCGGCGACCGCGGCCAGATCGACATCGTCGGCTTTCGCGTCGGCCGACGTCTTCGCCGCAGCCGGCTGACCGTCGATCGGCAAGAATTGAATCGCGTCGACGATGACACAACCGTCGGCGTTTTCGTTCGAGACGATGACGAACGATTGGCCTTCCTTTTCAAACGGAAAAACGCCCAATGAAATCCAAAGTCCGTCGATCGGCGGCCGGCGTCGTTGGTTCACGCGAACCGTGGTCGACTCGTTCGCGCTAAAGACCTTGACGATCGCGTTGGTGGCTCGATTGTCATGAGACGTGTATGACATGCGGACTTCGTAGCGTCCGGTGGGCAGATCGACCGGGTCGAACGTGACCGACTTGCTGCCTTGTCCGGTCGTGCCGTCGTGCCGGTAGCCCGCACCGACATAGGGTTTGACGAACGTCGACTCCGTCCAGGCACCGACGTAACTCGCGTCGGCGTCGTCCATCACGACACCCGCCAGCGAGTCGACGGAAACCACGCGGGTGTCTTTGCCGACGTTGCCTTTTTCTAGCGACTGCAACGTCTTCAATTCGGCTGCAACGACATCCGCGCGGGACTGCACCGCTCGATAGTGCGCTTCGTCGGCCGGATCCAGCGGCAGCGGTTTTTCGATCCACTTGGACAGGTTGGCGTGTTTCAACGGCGTGGTGGATCGCATGATCCCAGCTAACGCGTAATAGTCGCGTGTCGGGATCGGATCAAACTTGTGGTCGTGACAGCGGGCGCATCCGATCGTTTGCGCCAGGAAAGCGCGGCCGATCGTTTCGAGCTGCTCGTCGATGTGATCGAATTCGAGTTTCGTTTTGTCTTGGTCTTCCAAGTTCGAATTGCCTAGCGCCAAGAAACCGGTCGCAATCGCTCGCTGTTGGGTTTCGGTGATGTCATCGCAAGCCAACAGGTCGCCGGCGATCTGGTCGCGGATCATCTGATCAAAGGGTCGATCGTTGGCATACGACCAGATCAGGTAGTCGCGATACCGCCACGCTTCGGGAAGAATAAACCCGCGCAGCGTGATCGATTCGGCATAGCGCACCACATCCATCCAACGTCTTGCAAAGTGCTCGGCGAAGTGTGGGGATGCCAGCAATTGATCCACCAGCCGCTCGTAGGCCAGCGGAGAGGGGTCGGCCAAAAAGGCGTCAATGGTCTGCGGTGACGGCGGCAGCCCGTGCAGGTCGAACACCAGGCGTCGCACCAACGCTCTCGGCTCGGCCGGCGGCGCCGCGGTCAGTCCCTGTCGGGCCAGGTCTCGGTCGATCAAGGCGTCGATCGAGGCATTGGAACGGGCGATCGGCCGATACGCCCAGTGTTCGTGGGCACGCTCGACGGGAAGCCCCGTTTGCCGCGTCGGTTCCCCGCCTGTTGCACTCGGTTGTCGGGGATCCACGGCACCGTTTTCGACCCATCGCCGAAACGCCGCGATCGTGGCGTCGTCCAGTTTCCCGTCCGGAGGCATTTCCAAGGCCGGATCTTCGTACGCGATCGCTTGGATCAATCGACTTGCCGCGGCGTCACCGGGAACAATCGCCGGACCGAGATCACCACCGGTCTGCCATCCGTCACGTGAATCCAGCACCAGTCCGCCGCTGGCCTCAGTCTCCGTCGAATGGCACTCCAGACAGTGCTCGATCAATGCCGGTCGAATCTTGTTTTCGAACCACTGGATGTTTTCAGCGTCCGTTTCGTGCGGCAACGACGCATCTTGTCCGTTCTCGCCGGCCGCAACGCCGGGGCCGGCTTCCATCCACGCGACCGAGACGACGCACGCCATCACGACGCACCGCAGGTTCGGCAGCGGACGGTGAAACAGGACAGTGAGAAACACGGCCAGGGGATGGCTAACGCGTCGCGGTGGATCTGGCATAGGTGGGAAAGTGCCAAGATTTGGAAGGGAGCGGACCTGAGAAAAAGGATCGCGGGGGAAGTCCAGTCTACTCGGAATCCACCAGTGGTGGCAAATCCGCACACCACGGCGGATCGCACGCGAGCCTCGTGCCTGGCCAGTTCACCGGACGATGCCGAAACGTTGCCGGTTTCGGCGAAGTTCGGTTCCCCACGCCCTGCTGGCCCAAAACTTGCGAGCGAAACAAAGCGCGCCACAAGCGGACCGGTCCGAGACTGAAATTGATTGCGAGTAACGGTCGGAGTCCCAATTGCTGCACTTCGCGTGACCGTCGCACGGTCTGCTTTGTGACGCAGCCGCGCAACGGCTGTGCAATACCGCCCAACTTTTTTGAACTGGATGATCCCTGATGACAACCAAAACCAAGACCAATGTGCTCGATCTACTCGGTAGCGATGGGGAAGCGTTGCTGAGCCATCAATGCGAAACGATTCCCGCATCGCAATTGCATCTGCCGGGTCCCGATTTCGTCGACGAGGTCTGGGCGCACTCCGACCGCAGTCCCCGCGTGCTTTGCGCGATGCAGTCGTTGTTCAATCACGGTCGGCTGGCGCGGACGGGCTATCTGTCGATCTTGCCCGTCGATCAAGGCGTGGAACATTCCGGTGGTGCATCGTTTGCCCCCAATCCGATTTACTTTGATCCCGCCAACATCGCACAATTGGCCGTCGAAGCGGGTTGTAACGGAGTCGCATCGACGTTTGGTGTGCTCGGCGGGATCGCGCGAAAGTACGCACACCGCATCCCGATGATCTTGAAGCTCAATCACAACGAACTGATGACTTATCCGGCCACCTATGACCAGGTTCCCTTTGCCCGCGTCCGCGACGCTTGGAACATGGGATGTGTCGGTGTCGGAGCGACGGTCTATTTCGGTTCGCCGGAATCGACGCGACAGATCCGAGAGATTTCCGATGCCTTCGCCGAAGCTCACGAACTGGGCATGTTCACGATGCTGTGGTGCTACCTGCGCAACTCGGCATTCACCGTCGATGGCGTCAACTACGAAGCCTCGGCCGATTTGACCGGGCAAGCGAACCATTTGGGATCGACGATCAATGCCGATTTCATCAAACAGAAACAACCCACCAACAACGGCGGCTATCGGGCGCTCAACCAAGGCGGCAACAAATACGGCAAGTACGACGATCGGATCTATGAGGGGCTGTCCACCGACAATCCGATCGACCTGACCCGCTACCAGGTGCTCAACTGCTACATGGGACGCTGCGGCCTGATCAACTCCGGCGGAGGATCCGGTGCGAACGACTTCCAACAAGCCGTCCGCACCGCCGTCATCAACAAGCGTGCCGGTGGGATGGGATTGATCAGCGGTCGCAAGACATTCCAGCGTCCGATGGGCGAGGGCATCGAGTTGTTCAACGCCATTCAAGACGTCTACTTGGATCCCGACATCACGGTGGCGTAAATCGCGCGACGTGCCGTGGTTGGGGCGTCGAGCGGAGCCGGCGGGTCTGGCGGCGTTTCAGTCAGCCAGCGCGGACTCGATCACTTCGGCGACGTGCTCACCGAGCAGCTTCGACCCTTCGGCGGTGTAATGGACGTTGGCGGGCCGTTGGTGTTGTTTGACCGATTCGGCGAAGGCAAAGAACGGATCGGTCTGGATCCCGCCGACTTTGGCGATCGCTTTTGCCGCAGCGGCGTTGTACTTGACCGAGTCACCGACGACGCGTCCTGCGGCGCCCTCGGGAACAGGCGTCGTCTCCCGCCAAATGACGATCTTGGCCTGTTGCTTGATGCGGCGGGCCAGCGTTTCGATGTTGGACTGGTACTCGTCGATCGGCACCTGTCGGTGCGAACCCTCGGCTTTGGGGTCGGCCAGATTCTGACCTTTCGGCCCCATGTACTTCAGGTCGTGCAGTCCGAAATTCCAATGAACGACATCCCACTTGCGATCGCCGAGCCATTGATCGATCTGATCTAATCCACGCGTGGTGGGCCCGCAGTTGGTCGGCGGTCGAAACACGTTGGCCTTGCCTTGCATCGCCGCCCGCGCGGCGACCATGTAGCCGATAGAGATCGAGTCGCCGATCAGCAGCACATTGGGAAGCTTGGGATTGACTTCCGGGGGTTGGAAGGCCGGATTGACCTTCTTGGGTGCCGGCGTTTTGGCAGCGTCTTGGGCGGGGGACGAAACGACGTGAGCGAGCGCAACGATCAGGCAGAGTCCGAGTCGGATCATGGTCATCGGGTTCCATGGCATGGGAATTGGATTTCAATTCCCCTCATGATATTTGCCCGATGCCGGCCCGTGCCTCCGTCTCGGACCCACGGACCGCACTTTTGCCGTATTTGTCGACGCCGGCGACGTCTTATTTGCCGCCCTTTTTGGACACGTTGCGGACGGCGAAGGGATTCTGTTGCGGGCGGCCGATCCGTTCTTCACCTTCCATCGTTTCTTTGCTGATGACGACCGACGCGATCGGCAATCCGTACTTGTCTTCGAGAATGTATTGAATCGCGAAGTCATCCTGCTCCAGAATCTGGATGACTTGCTCTGGCACGTTACAGTCATCCAAATCAAGTTTTTCGATGTTCTCTCGCATCGCTTCTTCGATCTTGACATTCCCAATTCGTCGAAGCTGTGCGGTCAATTCGTCACTGACGGTGTACCAACCGTTGAGCGTTCCGCCGTAGTCCATCGTGATTTTGGTCAACGTGAAATTCTCGTCCAAGCGGTGAGGAAGGTCTTTCTCACTCTCCTTGATCATTCGTTTGATCTCCGCTTTGCTCAGTTTGTTGTCGCCGGACTTCTTGTTGAACAAGGATTCGACGTAGCTGCACCCTGACGAAGCGACAAGGACGAGGGACAGGACGGCGGTGGTGAGTCGAGAATTGAATTGCATCGTTAAACCTTCCAAGTGAGTTCATCCACTGACAATTTGAGTTCGATTCCATCGTCTGAGACTACGGCGCAGTTGGATTGCAGAACCCATCGAGTCGTGCTCGGACACTGAAACAGGGTGTGCCGGCAGGGTTTGGCTCATGCTGACCGTTACGACCGTGACAGGCACACCCGGATCGGCCGACGATGAGATTTCGTTGCCGCACAATTTTGCTTCACCAGCTTTCTGACATACGGTCCAGGTAGAGAACGTGTCCGTGACGACGCGTTTCTGAAACCCCGATCATCGCTGCGAGAGCAGAGTCGATCGGACACGGTTTCGGACGGTGGCTGGCTCCACTTTTTTTGGTGTCGGTGCTGCTTCTCTTCCGGGTTCCTTTTCACGTTGAAACGGCCCATTAAGTCATCAATGGATGTCTTCGATCTTCGAAGGCTCCCCACATATGAGATTGAAAAATGAAAAAGTTCGCTAATAGCATCGTTGAGTTCTTGAAGGAAGAAGATGGCCCCACCGCAGTGGAGTACGCTGTGATGTTGGCCTTGATCGTCGTCGTTTGCTTGGCCGCTGTCGGCACGATCGGCACCGAGTCGAACAAGAAGTTCCAAGAAGTTGGATCTGCAATCGCCGCTAACTAAGCGGACGATCGTTGCCCGAAGCGAGATCGCTTCAGCGGCACAGCCCAAACACGTCCCGGCGTCACCTATCAGCGGCGCCGGGGCGTTTTTTGTTGCGCCGCATGACAAAACGGGCCGACCACTGATTGTCCGATGGTTTCTTGCTACCGGTTTCGCAACGGTAGGAGTTCGCGGAACGGCGACAGCGGCCTGTCGAGTTAATTGAGAATGCGAAACGAATCGTGAGCCGCTGGCCGTGAGGCCTCGGGCGTTGCGCTGGGCCCGGCCGCTCACGCGTCGCGGCTCACTCAAGCAACAGGCCGCGAGCCCAATAGGGCTTAATCGACAAGGTGCGGTCGATCATCATTTGATGTCAGCAAGTTCATGCCGGCGCAAACGGCGTCTTCATCGTCCGAGGGTGCTGAGCCAGAGGCGATCCCGCTGCAGGGGGCAAAGCTTGGTTTATCTGTTACATCCAGACCAACGTCACCCTTTGCCGATGCAGAATGCCTTGTCTAACTGCAGTTTTTTGACTCGTCAGTTTCCTGACATAGGTTTCTGTTGAGAGCGGGTCACGATGATCTGCTGCCGAGGGTTCGACCAATCGACGGTCACCAGAACGCTCGGACGGCCTGGCTCCCCAGAGAAAGGCAAACCGCATCGAAAGGGCGGGGCGCAAAGCTACGGGTCCGTGGGCAAAGCAACTCGCTTTGCTCGAAGGATAGCCGAGCTGCCAAGGGAACAGTCGAGATCGTGTTTCAGATGCGATCCCGATTGCCTAGGCAAGTCTTTTGGAGACGTGGCTGCTTCTTTTCCGGGATCCTATTCACGTTGAATCGGACCAGTAAGTCATCGTCGGGAGTCATCGCAAATGACATCCCACCGAGGAGTTTGAATAATGAAAAAGTTCGCTAATAGCATCGTTGAGTTCTTGAAGGAAGAAGATGGCCCGACCGCAGTGGAATACGCTGTGATGTTGGCCCTGATCGTCGTCGTTTGCTTGGCTGCAGTCGGCACGATCGGTACCGAGTCGAACAAGAAGTTCCAAGAAGTCGGTACGGCAATCGCTGCCAACTGAGTCGGTGTTGGCGAAGTTCTCGCTCAGAAGTTTCGCCGACAACCACCCCGAGAGATTCTCGACGATTGGCCGGTGTTTGGCTTAGTCGCATTCACATCGGTCACGTCGAGTCTCTTTTTTTGCGCCCATCCGTCTCGGGCGACCACGGAATCCACCATGAACTATCCACTCCTTCCCACTGATGCGGCAGAGCACGTTTGGCAGCTTTCGTGCTGCTTTATCACGTTGCTCTTTGCGATGTTCAGTTGGATGTTGGGACCACGCTGAATCCTCGCGTGATCCACTCGCCGCATGCCGCAGGTCGGCATGCTCCCACTCCTGCCTACTACGCTGCGGCCGGCGTCTCATCCGATTCCGCCGCGCCTTGACTCGACCACCAACACACCTTTCTAGAGAATCGTCACGGGGAACTAAGCCATGGAAACCATCCTCCAGGGTCTGACAGAGAATTGGGCCGTCTGGTTTGTTACGGTCGTCTTGATCGTTGCCGCGGTCATCGATGGAGCCATTTTGAAGGTTCCCAACTGGCTGACCTTTCCATTTATCATCTGCGGTTGGGTTCACTGCACCATCCAGGGCGGCATGGCCGGACTGGGATGGAGCCTGTTGGGCACATTTGTCGGAATGATGTTGTTGCTCGTTCTGCGAAATGTCGGCGGAATGGGCGGCGGCGATGTGAAACTGCTCGCCGGCGTCGGTGCCTGGCTCGGAACCGTGGTGACGCTCTACGCGTTTGCCGCGACCGCAATCGTGGGCGGCATCATGGCCGTGTTCATGATCTGGAAGAGCGGGAACTGGACCAAACACTACGCGATGGCGCTGCAAATTTTGGAAGAATGGAAGACGGTGAAGAAGCCTTCGGAGCTTTCCAAGATCGCCCGCGAGCGAAAACCGACCATGTATTTGCTGCCATACGGAATACCGATGGCAATCGGATCGATTCTCTATTTTGCCTACGCCGGAATGCTTATCTGAACGGAAGGTCAGACGTCTGTTTTTGGACACCAGGAAATCCACCTGAATGAGGGTGGGTTCCCTCCACAAGACCTACTGTTTTTGGGAATTTATCCTAGTTAGCTCATTCTTGGCGACTAGAGAAAGCAACCCTATTACACCAGCCCTACGCCTGCGGCTTGCGCGGTTGCAGGCAGGGGCTGGTTGTAACCGAGTGAAGTGAGTGGGTCGACAGCCTCCTCCCAGCTCAGTCCTCCACACCCGAAACGTAATCATCTGGTCTGGTACCAGCACACGCCATGCGAAACAAATCACTTTTCTTGCTACTTGCCGGCATCTGCGGCACCGTTGCGGCCGTCGGAGTCGGACAGTGGATGCAGGCACAAAACGGCACCCCCACCGAGATGGCGGAGATCTTGGTCACCACGGTTTCCATCAATCCCGAAGAACAAATCACGGCCGAGAAGCTACGGCTTGAACAGTGGCCGGCCGATCGGATCCCCAAAGGTGCCTCGGCGGAGCTGAGTCAGTTTGAGGGACGATTCGCCAAGGTCCCGCTGTTCGCCGGCGAGCCGATGTTGGACCTGAAATTAATGAACGAAGTCGAAGACAAGGTGGTGCCGAAAGGCTACGCCGTGGTCTCGTTGCCGGCCGGTCGCGACGGAACGGTCAACCTGGTCAGTCCGGGCGACCGCGTCGATATCCGCGGCTTCTTCACCAAGGGCGAGATGTTTGCTCGTGACATGGCCTTGGATGTGTTGACGGGCATCAAGGTTTATGGAATCGATGGGATCACCAAGTTTGATCCGGACCAACCACGCACACGATCCGCTCGCGACATCCAACTGCTGATTCGCAAGGCCGACGTCGAAGCCTTTGACTTTGCCAAGAAACTCGGCGAGATCTCATTGTCGCTGGGCAGCCCGACGGCCGATGACGAAAGCATTCCCGAAGGGGAACCGAGCGAAGCGGCCCGCAAGTTCTTGCGAGATCTACAGGACCGTCGTGACGAACAAGAGCGGCTGCGAAAGCTTGCCGCGGAAGAAAAACCCGTAGAAGTAGAACAGGCGGAAGCCGAGCCCAAGAAAGCCACCTTCCGCACTACAAAAATCATCAACGGAAGAATGATTGTTTACGAATGGGTGGAAGGGGAGCCGTTGCCGCGTGTCGTCGGAGACACTGGAGCGCTTGACCTGGCCACCACGGATGAATCGGCCGAGCAATCCGCCGACCAAAACAAACCGACTTCCGACGATTATCTACGAGGCGCCGACAGCCCCTTCTTTCAGCCCGAGGGCGGAGAAGAGTCTGACGAGTGAACCCTCGATAGATGAACAAAGTAAATCAAGACTCGCCGTTGTAGGAAAGATCTGGCTTCAGACTCTGAAACCAGACGGACCGAAACGGCGAGCGTGACCCGTCCCCTTTTTTATCCCGACGTTACTCGCAACGAACTGATGTATGTCGATGGTGAAAGTCATCGGCATCATGTTTCGGAAGGATCCGAGACGAAGGTTCTGCAAGGATGCACCTGCGATGCAAATGTTCCGAAATGCGGTCCGCCCAGCCGCGCTAAAGTTGATCGCCCTTTTCTCGGTGGCGTGTCTCGCGACTCATGCCGGCGCGCAAGACGTCGACGACACTCAACTGACTTCTGCCGCTGCGACAGCCGGCGCCGCCAACCACACGATCACACGTGCGGTTGAACGGATGCAAATGCTGGTCAAGTCGAGCAGCATTCTGACCTTGGAGGCGAAGATTCCGCGGTTCCAAGTGCACAATGAAGAAGTGCTCGGGGCCACACCGATTTCGCAGAATCAGTTGCAGGTGTTCGCCAAGACCCCCGGGACCACGCAAATCAACTTGTGGGACACCGAAGACAAGCAATACACCGTGGACATCACGGTGATCGCCGACGCCCGCGAGATCGAAGGCATCTTGTCGTCCCAGTTGCCGCTGGCGACGCTGAAGGTGATGCCGGTCAATGCCTCGGCGATCGTCTCCGGTTATGTCACCAGCGTAGACGATGTCGATCGGGCGATTGCGATCGTGGAACAATACTATCCGACCGTCGTCAACAACATTCGCGTGGTGGGCGTCCAGCAGGTGTTGTTGCACACACGGATCATGGAGGTCTCTCGGACCAAGCTTCGCGAGCTCGGCGTCGACTGGGACTGGGCGGGGGATACGCGTTCCTTCACAAGTTATCCGGCCGCGATCAGCGCGTCCGACGCGACGAACATTTTCCAAGGTGAAGAATTCAATGCCTTCATCTCCGCTCTCCGTCAGCAGGATTTGGTCAAGTACCTGGCCGAGCCCACGGTGATCGCAACGCACGGTCGTCCGGCACGCTTCACCGTCGGCGGTCGAATCCCGTTTATCGTGCCGTCTGGACAAGGCCAAGTCACGGTCAGCTACGAGGAGTACGGAACGTCGGTTGACTTCTTGCCGTTCGTCGTCGGACCCGGTCGGATTCGATTGGAAGTCCGTCCGGAAGTCAAAGAACCGGACGAATCGCGTTCGCTCGTCATCGCCGGTGCAAACGTGATCGCGTTCAGTCAGCGATACGTCGAAACCGCCGTGGAACTGCAAGCCGGCCAGACGTTTGCGATCGCCGGATTGCTGCAGAGCCGCACCGAAGCGACCACGCGGGCCACGCCCTTGCTCGGAGAACTGCCGGTCATCGGCACGTTCTTCCGTAGCGTCCGCGAACAACGCAATGACATCGAACTGTTGATCACGGTGACTCCCGAACTGGTCGACGCGATGGATCCCTACCAAGTGCCGCGAGGCGGGCCGGGACTCAACAGCATGTCGCCCAAGGACCACGATTTGTACATGAACGGCCACATCGAAGTTCCCAACCTGTTGGGCGGCGACGGTTGTTCGATGAACAGCGGACCGGGTGTATCGGGCAACGCCTCGATGATCCACAGCAACGTGATGCAAAACGGTGCCATGATGGCCCACGGAAGTCTGCTTTCACCGGGCGTGGGATTGCCACCCGGTGCGACGCTGGACCGTGGTTCGGCACTGCCGCCGGGAGCGATCCTTCCGGGTACCGAACCGACCGTCGTCGGTGAGGGTGTCATCATCAGCACGCCTGACGAGTATTGAGGTCTGGGATGCTGGCCAGGGGCATATGGTTGTCGGCCACCCCACCGACAATGCCTGCGATCGACGGCAACGTGGCCGTCGAAGGGTGGCAAGAACGGAATTGAAATGAGCGATCGGATACATCTGCAATGACAAACGTGCTACGAATCGCATTGGTCGACCCCAATGATGACACGCGTGATTCACTCAAGTCGATGCTCTTGGGCATGGACACCGTGTGGCTGGAAGCCGATTGCTCGCGGTACGAATTCTTTCCCGATGTGATCGAGCAAACCGCTCCCGACGTGGGCGTCATCTCGCTGGACAACGACACGGAGAAATCAATTCGGCTGGTCGAACGACTCGCCAGCGACGCGCCCGACACGGTGATTCTGGCGGCCAGCGAAAGCACCGACGGCCATCTGATTCTGCAAACGATTCGCGCCGGGGCGCGGGAATTTCTGACCCTGCCGATGTCCCACGAGGACCTTGCCGCTGCGCTGACGCGGGTCAGTCAACACAAATTCGGTACCAGCGAGGGCGGCGCCCGGGGATGTGAAGTCGTTGCCATCGCCGGAGCAACCGGCGGCGTCGGGACGACCAGCGCCGCGGTCAACTTGGGCTGTATCTTTGCCGCCGACAACCGGAACAGTGTCGCCCTGTTGGACCTTGACCTGGCACTCGGCGACGCCGATGTCTTTCTCGACGCGATCCCCGACTACACGCTCGCCGACGTCGTTCAAAACGTCTCGCGGTTGGACATCCAATTGCTCAAGCAATCGTTGACCAAGCACAGCAGCGGGCTGTACCTGTTGCCCCGCCCAGTCGAACTGCACGACACCCTGGGGATCACCGACGAGAGTCTCCGAAAAGTCATCGGGCTGTTGAAAGCTTCGTTTACCCACCTGGTGATCGATCTCTCCAAGACCTACAGCGCGGTCGACATGGCGGCCATCGAAGCGGCTTCCAAGGTGTTGCTGATCACCCAATTGGATCTTCCCTGTCTGCGCAATGTCGTGCGTTTGATGATGAGCTTTGAGGAGATCGAGGGGCTGCAAAGCAAGATCGAAATCGTGGTCAATCGCGCGGGGTTGGAATCGGGTCAGATCAGCTTGAAAAAGGCCAAGGAAACGCTCGGTCGCGATATCTATGCGCTGTTGCCCAACGATTATCGCACGATGGTGGAAGTCCGTAACAACGGGGTGCCACTGATCAACCAGGCGCCCAAAGCGCCGATCACCCAAGCGCTCCGCGATTTGGCCGCCAAACTCCAAGGCAAAGAAACCTCGGCCGAGACCGGCGAAAGCGGCAAGTCGAGCGAGAGCAAGTGGAAAATGTTCTGGCCCGGCGCCAAGTCATGACGTCATCCGCCTGATCTTGAGGTCTCATCAATGCCAGGGCGACCGTGTCGCAGACGGCGGCTCTCAAAAACTCTATCGCCACCGATCGAACGAACGAGCGTCCGCACGAGGTCAACGGGACCAATCTGGTCCCACAGACCGATCGTCGATGTCGCCCAGCGCCGCCCAAACGGACAAGTCCACTGAATCGGTTTTCGTATGGGTTGATCCGTCCAACATGCCGACGACCACTAAGCCACGGTGCGTACTCGAAGCACCGACAAATCCGACCTGAGCTTCGGAACTAAAGCCCCCCGAGAACGTGCAACTCTGTGGATCATTCGGCGTCAGAGTATGGTTGTAGACCGCCCGGTGATAACCGTATTCCGAAGGGTTGGTACCGGCCGTATCGAAGGTCGATACCACGACGGAGTCCCAGTTTAGCCGCATCCATTCGGATTCGATGGCGTGATCAGTACGGTGATGAGTCCCGAAGGCTCGAAAAGAGGGTCCGACCAGGATCGACCGCAACTTTGTCCGATAGCCGATTCCACAGAGCCGCTCGGAAACAACGGCTGTATTCGACAATCCATCCATGACATCGGTCGGCCGAACTGAATTGCCGAAAATAACAGGTCCATTCGCTGCATCCTGAAAATATTGAGTCAGGCTTTGCGTCCACGTGATCGAGCTACCGTGATTGAAGCGGTAGTTCGAACCGTCAACCGGATCGCTCGGGCACGAGTAAATGACAGGCGTCTGTTTCGTCAGCCAAAGACTCAGTGAACGTCGTTGATCCGACAGTTCCAGGTAGGGGTCAAGGTCGGCCCACGGATCACCAACGTGATTCGTTTCAGAATCTCTAATCGTAGGAAACTCGTTCCAAGAACTCGCGTGTTGCTGAACCGCAAGTGAAATTTGTCGAACTTTGTTCGTGCATTCCACCAATCGTGCACTCTCCCGTAGCGAACCAATTCCCGACATCGCCAATCCTGAGAGCAGGGCCAGGATCGCAATGACGACCAACAGTTCGATTAGAGTCAGGCCGCGAGTCATCAACTTTCATTCTCAGTGAAAGACCATTCAATAGGGAGTCTAACTTCCGAACCATCCTGCAAAGATTGCCAACCCGAGAACGCAAAAAGAAATCAATTCTGAGTTAACTTTGAACATTGTGTCGTAGTACTCTGAACGCGATTGCTGCCACAAGAATGAAACAGATGAAACAAGTACCCCAGAATGTCATCGCGCGTCCCTCGGTCGACGTCGCTGATTGAGTTATCGCGGGCCCTTGGATTCTAGATGCGTCAAATGCCAAAAAGTTAATGGGCGTATTGCCGGGGATAAACACGTATCCGTCAGAAGGTGACGTCCGATGAATCACGCAAAACTGGTCTTGGTCCAGAATTGCGATCGTGATTCCGATTGGCGCGGGCAACTTCCCTTGAAGATTCTCACTGACAGTTGCATGGAAACCGCATTCGAGGAGAACAATGAGGGCGTCTTCCAGGGAGCCCGACTTTGCGTGGAACAGTGGGTATCGAGCTGCGAGTTCGCCCAACGAAGGTGCATTCGGGTCCTCAAGCAGGAGTGCAAAATAGATGCACGCGCCCAAATCGTTGGCGGCTGGGTTACGTTCATGAACCCTTCCCGTCACCTGAAACAGCAACAAGGCTATACAAAGTGTGTGCATTACCATTCGCCCCTTGAGCGATCTTAACGATCGTTGACCTGCGTTCCACGCATCTGCTTCGCCATTCTTTTCATTAAGAACTGCTGTTTCCCCAATTCGCCGCCGACGAATGACTCTCGACGAATTGCCCCCCGTTCATCCGTGACTCGGATGCCGAACGGCAAATCCTTGGGTGGAAAACTAAAATCGACGCCGTCCACTCTGTTCTCAAAAGCCTCGATTTCCATCTGCAGCATGATCTCGCGTTTGGAACGCTCTGACGCTTGAATCCTCTTGACGTAACGCAAAGGTCTAGGGGGATTAAAACTCTCGTCCCAAGTGACATCGATATGCAACCTGCCTTGCTCCGGCAGTGCAGAAAGCGTTTGGGCTGACTCCAGCAATCCGTGTTTTGTAAACAAGACGCGGAATGTTGACTCCTTGCCGGAAAGAGTCAATTCCCAACGACCACGCTCAATGGACCTACATTCAATATTGGTTTCCGCATCATTTGACTGAGCGTTCAGCCACTGTAAGATCGTCTGACCTGGCGTGATTTCATTCCAAATTTCGGTGGGCAGCACCCGAAGCGGTTGGCTGGGCGCATCAGCATCACTGGAACGTTTGAGCACCGCGATTTCGTTTCTTTTGTCACAAAAGAACGCCCAGCGACGATTTCGCATGGAAATCAAATCAAATTCGTGTCCTTCCCCGGCGTCCGGAGCGTTGTCGGCGAAAGTCAGACGCGAATGATCTAAACGGACAGTTTCACCGGCCCAGCACGCTGAAACGACAGTGCTGCCAAACGCGGAGAGGACGGTACATTTCAGTTTTCCTTCAGGCCAAGAGTGATTCGTTCGACTCACCAAAGATTTGAGTTTCGACAAGTCACTTCCACTTTGCCCGTTGGCGACACCCGACCCGTAACTGAACGCGATGATCCAACACAAGTAGACGAAGAGGTTTCCGATGCTTGATTGAAACATTGCGATGGTTCCGGCGTGAGGAGAAAGGTATATCTTCCCAGCCATTGGAGCCTGGGAATTGATGCAACCTATGGAATCACAACGGTGTAACACTGATTGCCACACGCAGATCCAGCGTCCGTACTTGTTGCCTGACAACCGGCGTACTGAATCCAAGTACACACATAATCCTGTCGACACTTGCTCTGCTCACTTTGCATGCAACCTTCGCCTGCACCACCGGCGTCACCACACTTATACCAATTCCCGGTTACCTTATAGTATCCGGGTGTTGATGAACAATTTTGTTGGCTGTGCGCTGCACATGGTGTGGCCAGCTGACATTGTGGTTGGGATTCGCATTCGCCCGTCGCGTCATCAAATGCTTGCCCATCACACGCTGCTAAGTGGTAAGCTCGAGCTAATGAATCCTCAGGGTGCTTTGCAAGGACAATCCAGAAGCTCCAAATCAGTGCCGCAAAGCCTAAAGACATTGCAATTTAATGGCTTAGCATCTTCATCGTCGTTCTCCGCCAGGTGAAACTTGCAATCGGGAAGATCCGATTACCAGAACACCAGGGTAGCATTCTAGCCCCCCCGTCAATATTTTGTTTGTGGATATCTCCGCAAATTGAAGGTGTCGATGATCGTAAGGGGTATGTGGTCGCGACAGCGTACTTCTCTACCCCGCCTGATTCTCGATCCAGCGGACAAGCGTTCGCACCATCACGCCGGTCGCGCCGGCATCGCGATGCGGCTTGGGACTGTCGGCAAACGCCGGTCCGGCGATGTCGATGTGGACCCACGGAACGTCGCCGACAAAGTTTTCCAAGAACTTCGCGGCGGTGATCGCGCCACCCCAACGGCCTTCGCCGATGTTCTTGATGTCGGCGACCTTGCTTTTGACTTTCTCGTTGTACAGCTCGAACATCGGCAGCTGCCACACCGGTTCGCCTTCGCCGCGGGCCGCGGCGATGACGGCATCACAGGCCGATTGATTGTTGGTCATCAGACCGGCGACTTCATTTCCCAGGGCAACCATGCAAGCGCCTGTCAACGTCGCCAAATCGACCATCGCCGTCGGTTGATGTTCGATCGCCACGTCGAGTGTATCGGACAGAACGACGCGGCCTTCGGCATCGGTGTTCAAGATCTCGATCGTCTTTCCGCTGCGAGTGACGATGACGTCACCGAGTTTGTAGCTCGATCCGCTGACCATGTTTTCGGCGAGTCCGCAGAATCCGATGACGTTTTTCTTGACGCCCAATTTCGCCAACGCCCGCATCACTCCGACCACGGTTGCGGCGCCGCCCATGTCGCATTTCATGTCGACCATCCCGTCGCTGGGCTTGATCGACAACCCGCCGCTGTCAAACGTGACGCCTTTTCCGACGATCGCGATCGGCGGCTCGCCCTGCGGTCCGCCGTCGTGTCGGAGGATGACCAGGCGGGGCGGTTTGTCGCTGCCCGCGCCGACGGCCAGGATCGCGCGACAGTTTTCTTCGGCCAATCGGTTTTCATCCCACACTTCACACCCCAGGCCGACTTCGGTCGCCAAGGCCGCCGCCCGCTCGGCGAACGAAGCCGGGTAGATGACCGACGCGGGTTCGTTGACCAATCGCCGCGCCAAGTTGATCGAATCGCCCAAGATCACGCCCCGATCGATCGCGGCTGCGTCGGCCGATGCGATGGCGATCGTCTGGGGGACATGGATCGGCGATTTGGTTCTGTAGATCGATTGGCCTTCCAAGCCGTACAAGGTGCCGGCGACGATCGCATCATGATCGACCGCGTCAAAGCACTCCGGCAACGCGATGACCCATTTTTCGTGCGGCTTGGAAACCAATGATCGGACCGCCGTGCTGGTCAGCGTGAACGCGGCTTCGCGATCGAGTTTTGATTTTTCACCCAATCCGATCAGCAAGACCAACTGCGAACCTTCATCACCGACCCCCGGAATCAGCATCGATTCGCCGCAGTCGGAGGAAAGTTTTTCTTGACCGATCAAGCGGCTGATCACGCCGCCCAGGGCTTGATCCACACCGGCCGCGGTCGCTGACAGCGGTGCATCGTCGCAGAGGCCGACGATCAAGACGTCACATTTTTCACCGATTGGGTTGTCGGTCGCGACAAAACTCGGGCATGGCAGTTGTGGGGCGTCGGGATTCGGTTGAGACTGGGACGGGCTTTCCGACATAAGATGATGACACCAATTGAGACGTTGTTGACAGACGCTTGAACAATCACGCTCGAACAGCGTCCGAATCACTTTGCAATCGTTGTAGTTTATCGACCACCATGAAACACCGCAGCACCCGAGACGTCGTGGAGGACCTTCGCGCCGGCGGATTGTTGATCGAAGTGACCGATGCGGTCGATCCGCACTTGGAAATCGCGGAAATCCAACGCCGCGTGTATGCCAACGGCGGTCCCGCGGTTCTGTTCACCAACCCCACCGGCTGTCCGTTCCCGATGGCGTCCAACCTGTTTGCCTCGCTCGATCAGGCCCGCTACCTGTTCCGCGAGACGCTGGAGTCGGTGCGACGATTGATCGAAGTCAAACTCGATCCCTCGGCGGTCCCCAAACGGCCCTTTCGCTATGCCGGCGTCCCCCTGACTGCGGTGCGGATGCTTCCCAAATTCGTCCGTCGTGCCCCGGTCGCGGCCCATCGATGCTCGCTCGCGGACCTGCCGCAGCTGAAATGCTGGCCCCGCGACGGCGGTGCCTTCGTGACGCTTCCCCAGGTCTTGAGCGAAGACCCGACCGAGCCGGGGAACTTGATGAAGATCAACCTGGGGATGTACCGCGTCCAACTCTCCGGAAACGACTACAGCGACCAAGAAGTCGGTTTGCATTATCAGATTCATCGGGGGATCGGCGTTCACCATCAGCAGGCGATCAAGTTGCAAAAACCACTGCGTGTCGCCGTGACCGTCGGCGGTTCCCCGGCGATGACGCTGGCCGCCGTGATGCCGCTGCCCGAGGGGCTGACCGAATTGACCTTCGCCGGCGCCCTGGCGGGCCGACGCATCGGGCTGCTCCGCGGAAACCACGCGCCGGTGTATCGCGACGCCGACTTTGCCATCGTCGGATCGATCGATCCCGACGTCACCAAACGCGAGGGGCCGTTCGGCGATCACCTGGGATATTACAGCTTGGAACACCCCTTTCCGGTGATGAAGGTCGATCATGTCTGGCATCGCAAGGGGGCGATCTGGCCGTTGACGGTCGTCGGTCGCCCGCCGCAAGAGGACACGACGTTCGGCCAGTTGATCCATGAATTGACCGACCCGATCATTCCCACCGTGATTCCCGGCGTCAAAGCGGTGCACGCGGTCGACGCCGCCGGGGTGCACCCCTTGCTGCTGGCAATCGGCAGCGAACGCTACATGTCGTACATGAAGGAATCCGCACCGCAAGAGTTGCTCACCCAGGCCAATGCGATCCTGGGCAACGGACAGCTTTCGCTCGCCAAGTATCTGATGATTGCCGACGACCCATCCGATGTGTTGGACATTCATGACATCGAAACGTTCATCGGATTTGTCCTGCAGCGTGTGGATTGGAAACGGGATTTACATTTTCATACCCAGACGACCATCGACACGTTGGACTACACCGGCACCGGATTCAACAAGGGATCCAAAGTCGTCATCGCTGCGGCGGGTCCGCCCCGCCGCAGTCTTCCGCATGAGTTACCCGCCGACCTGCGATTGCCCGACGGATTTCAGGATCCCCGCGTCGTGATGCCGGGCGTGTTGGCGATCGAGTGCAAGTCCTTCGACGGCACAACCGGCCCCCGGATTGTCCATTCAAACGAACGTCCGAGTTCAGCGTCATCAGCTCAGCCCGACGCGTTCGCGAGGAACGCCGCGTGGCCCCTTGCCAACGCGAGCGGGCTTGAATCGACCACCGGCCGCTCCGACGTGCAGCGATTTTGCCAGTACTATCAACCCGATGATCCCATCAACGCCTTTCCGCTGATCACGATCGTCGACGACAGCGACTTCGCGGCGCGATCACTGAACAATTGGTTGTGGACCACGTTCACGCGCAGCAATCCGGCGACGGATCTGTCGGGCATTGGAGCCGAGACGATTGCCAAACACTTCGGATGCCGCGGCAGTGTCGTCATTGACGCGCGTTACAAACCCTGGCAGGCACCGCCGGTGATCGAAGACCCCGAGACCGTTGCCAAGGTCGACGCCCGCGCCACCCGCGGCGGTGCCCTGGCCAAGTACCTTTAGCAACAACAGACTGCGCCGATGAGCTTCTTAAAAACCGTGTTCGACTGTGACGCACCGGTCGCTTTGATCACCGGCAGCGGCGCCCCGCGTGTGGGGCGTGAAATCGCGACCGAACTGGCCCGCAACGGTTGCCGAATCGCCTTGCATGCCAACACCAGCGTGGACGCGGCGGGCCAGGCTGCTGACGAACTGACGCGCCGCTACCAAAGCAATACGATCGTGACCCAAGGGTCGCTGGAGGACGATGGGGTGCCGCAGCGACTGGTCGACGAAACGGTCACCGCGTTTGGCCGCTTGGATATTCTGGTCAACAGCGCCGCGATCTGGTCACCGACACCGATCGAGGAAGTCACGGCGGCGGAGATGCGTCGCTACTTCGAGATCAACACCGTCGCTGCGTTCCTGTGCGCCCGCGCGGCCGCGGACGTGATGAGTGATCAAACGACCGGTGGTTCGATCGTCAATCTTGGCGACTGGGCGACCGTTCGGCCCTATCTCGATCACGCCGCGTATTTCCCCAGCAAGGGCGCGATCGATGTGATGACCCGCTCCCTGGCCGTCGAATTTGCCAGTCGCAACGCTGCGATTCGGGTCAATTGTGTCAAACCCGGGCCGGTGCTGTTGGCCGATGAAGTGCCCGATCAACAACGGCTGAAGCTTTGCGCCAGCACGTTGACCGGTGGGATCGGAACCGCCGGGCACGTCGCCCATGCCGTGCGTTTCTTGTGTGAAAACACGTTCGTCAACGGTGTCTGCTTACCCGTCGATGGCGGACGATCAATCTATTCGCCCGACGGATTACAGGTCGGTGAGAACACGGGTTAAAAAAAAACACCCGCCCGGAGGTGGTTCCGGACAGGTGTATCGCTGGCAAGACAATTCGGTTTCGCCGCCGTGCGTTCTTGGAGAGATTCCTTCGCTTATTTCCCCAAGAAGGTGCGTTTGAGCCAAGCATTTTTCTTGCGTTCAAACGCTTTGAGTTTATCGATCACTCCGGGTTTGGTTTCCTCCCGATCGTGGTTCCGGGGTGGCTTTTTGATCGGCTCCGTCGTCGCCGGTTCTGACGGCGCCGGTTTCGCTATGTTCTGAAAGGTTGCCGATCGGATCGGCGGAACGAGCGTGACCGGTGGTTGAGTAGGATCCAAGACCGGTGCCGCTATGGAGCCGCTGACAAGGATCGAGTGTCCGACGTCCAGCGGTGCGGCGGTCGCGACACCGGTGACGCCGAGCAGCACGATCGCGGCGATGGCTATCTGTTTCATGGAGTAGAAACTCCTTTAGTCATGAGAAGGTTTCCGAGACATTGAAACATTCCCGCCAGTTAGCCGAACGCAATCAGAAAGCATCATTGATGTTCGGCAATCCGTCCTGATCACCCCATGCGAGGACGCGTTATGGTGAATCGAGGCGACTTTGCAGGTTATTTAAACTGGTCAGCCTGTTTGATCAGCTTGGTCAACAATCGATCAAAAGAGGCCGCGAAGGCTTTCTTGTCTTTGGCGTTGTACGGCGCCGCGCCACCGGTCGCCGCTCCCGTTCCACGCAGCTCATCGAGAAAGTCTCGCATCGAGAGTCGCGCGGCGATGTTGGAATCGTTGTACTCGTCGCCCCGCGGATCGATCACCGCCACTTTCTTGTCGACCAATTGAGCCGCCAACGGGATGTCGGCCGTGATCGCCAAGTCGCCGGGTTGGCTGTGGACAACGATGTACTGGTCGGCGACGTTAGCACCCTGACGCACGATCACCGATCGCACCGTGACGGCCGACCTGGGGATCGGCTGGGCCGAATTGGCGACCAACACCGTTTCGATCTCCAGCCGATCGGCGGCGCGGAAGACAACCTCTTTGACGTCCCGCGGCGCCGCATCCGCATCAATCCAGATCTTCATTCCACACGCTCCGACTGTCCCACTGTGATGCCCACTGACTCATTTCACATCTACCTGTACGGTCCGCATCCACACGCTGATCGGTTACCGTCACCCGACACGACGCCGATCCCCACCAGTTTCGAAGCGGCGGGTGAACGCTTGCATCAATCGCTGCCGTCGATCCTGTTCGAACCCGACGGATCATTCGCCTGGGCGAGCAAGGATCATCAGGTCGTCGGCATGATCTATGACGCCGCAATGGAGATCCAATATGTGGAAATACGCGGTCATTGCGATGCCTCCCGGCTACGAAAGTTGGTCGAAATTCTGGCCGGAACGACTCAAATCGACCAATTCGCGGTGATGGTGCTGCCAGAGAGGCAGTGGAAAAATTTTCAAAGCTTTGCAATCT
This sequence comes from Stieleria sp., assembly GCF_041595215.1. NCBI lineage: Bacteria > Pseudomonadati > Planctomycetota > Planctomycetia > Pirellulales > Pirellulaceae > Stieleria > Stieleria sp. Next base: position 21,414 of record NZ_JBFHKV010000011.1, read on the forward strand.
CGCTCCCCGCCAGCGACCCCAACGGCGCCTCTGATTCCAGCGATTGAAGGCCCCCTACGTTTTTCCGAGTCGATAATCGCGGCAGTTTGGAACTTTTTCGCGAACTTCCCATCAAAATTGCGACTCCAGACGTTTGATTGGCACGCTTGATGCAATACCACTTTTTCGTCAGATCGCGTTGATCTGGCAAAATCGGTCTAAAGCAATCAACCTCACCTGATTGCCCAGGCCTAGGAATCAAACCGCTGATGCGAGTCAACGCGTCGGCCCTGTTTTTCGCGAGGGATTGAACATGATGACTGCTGTTTGCAATAAAGAAGTCTTGGAATCGACATCGTGTGCTCAAAATGAGACAGCTGGCCAAGAGATCAACCTGTCGGACGCCGAAATCCTGCGTCGGGTGCGCGACATTCGGGCGACTTGGTCGCTTTCTGAGCGTGCCGCACGCCGCGAAGAAGCAGACCGTCGGTTCGAAAATTTGATCGAAACGATTTTCGCCGAGGCGGCTTGATCGGGACGATGATTCAATCCTCCGAACCCATCCGGTCCGGTCGGGTTCGGAATGATGGTACGCGACCCCTACTCCAACGTGTCGCCGCCATCGGCTTGATCATGGATCGATTGTCCGACCAGGACGCCATGATAACGACAGGCTTCCAGGAAGGACTCCAGTAGGACGAGCGCGGCGACGGCATCAAGTTGTTTCTTCTTCTTTTGACGACTGAGCCGTCCTCCAGAAAGCCGTTCCTTTGCCGCCGCGGTGCTGAATCGTTCGTCGAACAGACGCACCGGCACTCCCGTTTCATCGCTCAGCCAACGGGCGAACTCGCGGCACTCTTTGCTTTTCTGACTCTCCCCGCCGTCACAATGGATGGGAAGTCCGACGACAAACCCGGCCAGACGCTCTTGTTCGGCCAACCGACGAAAGTACTCGGCATCCTTGGTCTCTCCCCGAACCTGGTAAACCTCCACCGGGCTGGCCAGAATGCGGTCCGGATCACAGACGGCAATCCCGATTCGGACCGTTCCATAGTCGACGCCGGCTAATCGGCCCGTCGGAGGAAACGGAGGTTCGGTCGCAGCGGGATCTTGGCCGTGATCAGCAGTCATCGGGAACGTGGGAAGGCACGTTGCAGTTGAGAGGGAGCGAATGCATGTCCGCGAGCGGTCGCATTCAACCCACGTTTTGGGCAGACCGCGTGGCCAAGTGGTTTTTGACGGCTTGGACGGGCAGCGGGATCCCTCGGATCACTCCGTCGATGACCAGTTTTTCACCGACGACGCCTTGGAAATCAGCCACGATCATTCGACCACGACGAGCTTTGCTCAATCGGATCATCAGGATCAAACGATCCCCGGGCACGACGACGTCTCGGAACCTGGCGTTGTCGACTCCGCCGAAGCCCAACATTTCCGCGCCCAGCAGATCATGTTTCTGGGCGAAAAAACTCGACAGTTGCGCTACCGCTTCCAATTGGATCACGCCGGGCATCACGGGCATTCCGGGCATGTGCCCCCGGACCCAAAATTCGTCGTGTCGGACGTCTTTGTAACCGGCGCAGGTGAGCGTCTCGACATCCTCGTACAGGATACCGGTCAGATGCTCCATTTCATGCCGCTGCGGATTGTAGCTGCGGATCGCGTCTAAATCGGCGACCAGCTCGCTTCCGCTGAGCAGGGAGAGATCAACAATAAAATCGTTTTTTGGCACAGCAACCGCCTCTGAGTTTCAGAGCCCCGAGCTATCTCAGGTCTTGATCTTCTTGCGTTTTGCTTTGCGAGCCTTGGCGCTGGCAGGACGTCGGCCGTGATTGGCCTTCTTTAGTTTATGGTGCGGCTTTGCCATCGTGTCTATGGTTTGGAGAAAAAGGAAACGGGCGGATGCAGTCCTTGAATCCCGGAAAATAGCAGAATACTCGCTTTCGCGGTAGTCTCACCCTCGATCTGGGCCGGAGCTGCAAATTTAACACTTCCATCGGCATCCGGCAGGGTCTGCTCGGTGCCTTGGTGTGCAAAGTGACAAGATTTCATCTTCGAATGATTTGATCTTGAGCCTGAAACGTCCGGCGTCAGCGGTACATCCGGCTCGTCCGAGCGGAGGTTGCCGACGGGATGGCGGCGCCGTAGCTCAACTCGTCCTGCGGCTGGGACACGGAATAACGCCCGCTGTTGAGGACCGATGGGGGGCCCAGCGGACGGGGTGTCGTGTCAGCCGAAGCCGGATTCGCAGCCCGCGACGCCGGTTGTGGTGCCCCGGCATCGGCAATCTGGCCGAGCGCCGTCTGTTCGCGACGCCGCTGGTACCAACTGGTCGACGCAGATGCTGCTGGCTGAGATGCCAAGGATTGAGATGCCCCGGCTGGTCCCGTCAACGCCATGCGCCCGCCGGCTGCCAATTGGTTCGGCGACGGGCTGGCGGGCGATTGGGGGCCAGTAGGCGATTGGGGCCCGTTGAGCGAC